>ONAI01000060.1 GCA_900315755.1 uncultured Ruminococcus sp. | reverse complement strand
AAAATATGAACATATTCAAAAGCACATTTACTGAACTTTCCGGATACAAAAGCGTCCGCGAAGCAATTGAAAAGAGGATCACTCCCGTCTCTGTGACGGGACTTTCCCATATACACAGGTCTCAGCTTATCTTCGCCCTGAGCGGTGAAAAGGTGAATCTCGTCATAACAGGCTCGGAGGCTGAGGCTAAGAAGCTGTGTGATGATATTAATATGATGTCCGGCAGCGAATCCGCAGTGCTTTTCCCCTCAAAGGAACTCACGCTCACTCCCGTTGACAGTTCAAACCACGAATACGAGCATATGCGTATCTCGGCGCTTTCACGCGCAGTACGCAATAAATGCAGCGTTATATGTGCGAGTATAGAAGCGGTCATGCAGCCGGTCATACCGCCGGACACCCTGATAGGTTCAGCTTTAACGCTCTCTCAGGGGCAGGAGATCGACCTCGTTCAGCTTTGCTCGAAGCTTGCAAAATGCGGCTATCAGCGCTGCGAAAAGGTAGAGGGCGCTTCGCAATTCTCAGTACGCGGCTCTATCCTTGATATATTCCCGGTACAGACCGACAAACCGGTCCGTATCGAACTCTGGGGCGATGAGATAGACTCCATTGCCGAATTTGACACTGATACGCAGCGCCGTGCTGATCCGCTTGATTCGATAGAAGTATCTCCGGCAGGTGAAGTCCTGTATGAATGTGATGAGCTTGCCGACAAGATAGAGGAGCTTTGCAAAAAAGTCAGGGGAAAGCGTATGGAGCTCATCCGTGAACGGCTTGGGGCTGATGTCCACAGGCTTCGCGCCGGAGAGATACTTGCCCACAGCGTGAAATATTATCCGCTTGTTTACGGCGAGCCTTCTACCGTTTTCGATTATATTGACGGCATCGTACTTTTCAGCGATTATTCCGATATTCTCGATAATGCTCAGGGCGTTGCTGCTCGTAATAATGAGGATGTGAAGATACTGCTTGAGGACGGACAGCTCTGCAAGGGGCTTGACGGCTATATCCTCGATCTTCCGACTATACACTCCATTGCCGATAAAAAAGTTTGCCTTTATATGAGCAGCTTTCTCCAAAGCGGTGAGCGCATAGAATTTCGCAGACTTATCAGCTTTGAGGCTATGCAGACCGCAGCATGGAGCGGCGAAATGAAGCAGCTGCGTGAGGATCTTGATGACTTCATTGCACGGAAATACCGCATAATTCTTGCTGCCGGAAGTGAGAAAACGCTTCCGATAATCCGTCAGGATCTCAACGACGACGGTATACCTTGCGATCTCATCAGCGAGGACATCGTTCCGGCTGTCGGACGTGTCTGCCTTATGTCGGGAAGCTTCAGCGGAGGATTTGAGTATCCGGAAAACAAGACAGTTCTCATAACTCAGGGGCGTTCGCTTGATACTACACGTAAAAAACGTCGCAAGAAAAAGAATAAAGCGGAAGAGATAAGATCCCTTGCCGACATCACTGAGGGCGATCTCGTTGTACATTCCGGTCACGGTATAGGACGCTTTATTGGTATACGTAAGCTTGAAATGGAGGGCGTTACCAAGGACTATATCACTATTCAGTATGCCGGAACGGATAAGCTCTATATCCCTGTAACTCAGCTTGATATGGTGTCGAAGTACATAGGACCGCGTGATGACAGCGGCGTTAAGCTGAGTAAGCTGAGTTCAGGCGAATGGCAGAAGACAAGAAGCAATGTCAAACGCGCAGTCAAGGATATGGCTCACGAGCTTATCGAGCTTTATGCAAAACGCGAGAAGAGTCAGGGCTTCGCGTTCTATCAGGATGACGAGATACAGCGTGATTTTGAGGAGCGTTTCCCGTATGTCGAGACCGATGACCAGCTTCAGTCCATATCCGAGATAAAGGCGGATATGGAGCGTCCAAGACCTATGGAGCGTCTGCTCTGCGGCGATGTAGGCTTCGGAAAGACGGAAGTCGCACTCCGTGCTGCGATGAAGTGTGTGCTTTCGGGCAAGCAGTGTGCTATACTTGCGCCTACGACAGTTCTTGCATGGCAGCATTATCAGACTGCGCTCCGCAGATTTGAGCATTTTCCGGTCAATATCGAACTGCTTTCGCGCTATCGCTCACCAAAGCAGCAGGATGAGATAATCAAAAAACTGAAGCAGGGCAAGATAGATCTACTCATCGGAACTCACAAGATCATTCAGAAATCAGTGGTTTTCAAAGACCTCGGACTTGCCATAATTGACGAGGAACAGCGCTTCGGCGTTGCTCATAAGGAGCGCTTCAAGGAATCGTTCACAGGAGTGGACGTTCTGATGCTTTCGGCTACACCTATTCCGAGAACTCTGAATATGGCTATGAGCGGCATACGTGATATGTCCGTTCTTGAAGAGCCTCCGCAGGATCGCTATCCGGTCCAGACTTATGTTATCGAGTACAACGTCGGAACGATAATTCAGGCGATAGTGCGTGAGCTTCGTCGCGGAGGACAGGTCTACTACATCCACAACCGTGTGGAGTCTATAACATCCTGCGCCGCAAGGCTGAAAGAATATTTGCCGGAAGCGCGTATCGCAGTCGCTCACGGACAGATGAGCGAGGAGGAAATGTCCGACATATGGGAGCAGCTTGTTGAGCATGAGATCGACATTCTTGTATGTACTACCATTATAGAGACTGGTGTGGATGTCCCGAATGTAAATACGCTTATCATAGAGGATTCCGACCGCTTCGGACTTTCACAGCTTTATCAGCTCCGCGGTAGAGTGGGACGTTCAAACCGCCGCGGCTATACCTATTTCACATACAAGCGTGACAAGATATTAACAGAGATAGCAACTAAACGTCTCAATGCGATGAGGGAGTTCACTCAGTTCGGAAGCGGTTTCCGTATTGCTCTGCGCGATCTTGAGATACGCGGAGCAGGAAGCATTCTCGGCGGCAGACAGCACGGACACATGGAAGCTGTCGGTTATGATATGTACCTTCGCCTGCTTTCCGAAGCCATAGCAGAGGAAAAAGGTGAGCAGCCCGAGAAGATACCGGAGTGCCTTGTTGACATCCAGATAGATGCACATATTCCTGAAAAGTACATTTCAAGCCTTAATCAGCGAATAGATATGTATCGCAAGATAATGTTAGTGAATGAGGATTCCGATAAAACTGACCTCATAGACGAGCTTATTGACCGCTATGGTGAGCCGCCTAAATCCGTGCTCGGACTGATAGAGGTGTCGCTGCTAAGGAACAAGGCTGCACATCTTGGCATCACTGAGATCTCGCAGAAAAACGGTTCAATGTACTTCTACACTGAGTACCTGAATGCGGAACAGATAGCCGGATTGTCAGCTGCATATAAGGGCAGGATAACCTTCAACGGTATCGGAAAGTCATATGTTTCAGTCAAAATATCCCCGAAAATGCGACCGTTTGACATGATGAAGGATACCGTTGACATAATCTATTCAAAGCGCGGCAATGCGACTTGATGACAATTTGCTAAAGAGATCGGACATTTGTATAAATTTGTGAAAAATGCTACTTTACACTTTCTGCTTTTTGTGATACAATTATTTAATGCGGATACGACCGCAGCAGATATAGAAATATACGTAACCTTACGACCTGCCGGCTTATATTGGCAGCGACCAGAAAAAGGAGATATAACGTGGAACATAAACGTAAATTAACAAAGCGTATGATCGCGGCTTCATTTGCACTTTCGCTCGCAGTAAGTTCTTTCGGATGCAGTAAGGGCAGCAGTTCAGATTCCGAAGAACTCGTTCCGCCTGTGCCGGCAGAGGCATCAGATCCGAACACAGTGACTTTCGATGACGGCAATTTCGTATTTGCAGAGGTCATCACTGACGATAAGGTATGTGCTGAGGGCAAGCTCTCTGTTGAAGAGGTAAAGGGCAATAAAATGCTGAAATTCGCAGACGATCTTTCCGTTCCTATGGAAGGAAAAGTCCAGAAAATAGAGATAAATGCTGCGGCATTGCTCGGGCTTGATAACATTTCAAAAGTTCGCAGCATCGAATTTGATGTTTATGCGGATGCCCTTGCGGAAAACTATGTCAACCGCGATGGTGAAAGTGTTCAGGTCCCCGGTACTATCAGCTGCGGAGGCGGTACTGTTACCGCGAAGCTTGATGCAAACGGTCAGAACAAATGGTACGACTTCGCAAAATTTGAGGGCGGTGAGTATAATTTCGATTTTTCCGGACCTGTTCACGGCGAATTCAAGTTCCTTCTTGCAGATTCCGGTGAGCATTGGGATGATACCATGTATGATGCGAACTTTCTGATAATGCGCTGGGGCTCGGAAAATGATTCAAACTTTTATATAGACAATATCGTTTTCTATGATGAGAATAACAAGTCTATACCGCTCAGAAGTGATCCTCAGCCTATTACAACATCCGCTCCGGCATCTGAGCCTATCACGACAGAACAGTTCTCAACAGAGCCGGCTTCAGCTGAAACAGTAACAAAAGCTCCGGTGACCGTGGATATTCCAACGGTAAGCATTGATATTGACGGACTCAATGAGAATATCTCCAAAGCAAAGGTAAAGGCTTCAGAGGCGCAGCAGCAGCTTAACGAAGCACTGACAGAAGCTTCAAGACTGATAGATGAAGCAAACAGCAAAAAGAGTAACTGAATGTATTTAAAAAGCCATAAAGAAGCATTTACTTCTTTATGGCTTTAATTATTTCTTTATCCTGCAAAGATTAGCTTCGCCGGAATTTAGATGTTTTACGATGCCATCTGAAAATTCAACGATCAGATTGGCGTTGTCGTCTATGCCGAGAGCCTTTCCGGAGGTCTGCTGACCATTCACGGATGCAGTTATCTCGTTTCCGGTGAGCAGCTCTCTACGGCGGTATTCCGGCAGGAATGTGCGTTCCTGAAGTGATGAAATATATTTTTCGAGATTGTTGATTATTTCGGCACAGAGGATGTTGCGGTCGAGGCTCATACCTGTCTCGTCCTCAACAGATGATGCGATACTGCTGAGCTGTTCGCTGAATTCACTGCGTACACTTCTCACATTAACTCCGATACCAATAACAGCATAGTCGATAGACTGCGTTTCAAGTCCGAGTGAAGCTTCTGTGAGGATGCCGCATATTTTTTTACCGCATAGATAAACATCATTCACCCACTTTATCTGTGTTTCCTTGCCGCAAAGCTTTTCGACAGCCTCTGCAACGGCAACAGATGCGGCAGTTGTTATCATTGGTGTCAGATCCATGCTGAATTCCGGACGCACTATAACAGTGAAGTAGATACCTGTTCCGGAGGGAGAAACAAAAGTCCTTCCAAGTCTGCCGCGTCCCATAGTCTGTCTGTCGGCAACGATAACTGTACCGTGCGGAGCACCTCCGGAAGCAAGCTTTTTTGCGGCGATATTTGTTGAGTCAACTTCATCGAGTACCTTCAATTCTCTGCCGAGTGCTTTGGTTTGCAGATGTGCGGAGATCAGCTTTTCGGAAAGGCGGTTGTTGCTCTCTGAGAGACGATAGCCCTTTGAGGTCACTGATTCGATAGCGTATCCCTCCGCTTCGAGCGACTTTACCGCTTTCCAGACTGCGTTTCTGCTCACTCCGAGACTTTCAGCGAGAGCAGCACCGGATATATAATCGCCGTTTGCGGCGGCGAGAGTATTCAGAAGTGATTCTTTTATATTCATAGCAATTACCTCCAATGAAAGTATAGCATAATGTGCTTGAAAAAACAAGTGGGGAACAGACGTGCCGTTCCCCAAAAAATCATATATTCTCACAGAAAGCGATTATTTCGTCTTTTCTCGGCTCGACTGCCTCCTTGTACTCGACCGAGCAAAGTCCGAGTGAGCCGCAGCACTCTATTTCGAGATGCCCGTAGAAATGCTCGATAGTACCGATAATGCGCTGACATTCCGGCATCGAAGGACCTGTCCTGAGCGCAACGGCATATCCGCGCTTCCCCTTGCTGAGAGAAGCGTGTGGTTCGTGGGTATTGCACCACGGAGTGAATCTGTCGATGAACGCCTTGAACTGTCCCGGAACATCTGCCCAGTAGGACGGTGAAACGGAGACGATAATATCAGCTGTTTCAAATTCTTCAACCGCAAGGCTGAAATCGTCATTCCGGACGCATCGGGCTGTGTTATGACAGCTGCGGCAGCCCTTACAGAAGCCGAAATCATAGTCGTCGATGCAAATGCTCTTTGCTGTGTAGCGTTGAGACAGCTGCTGTGTAATGATGCTGACTATCTCGGCAGTTGCACCGTTTCTTACGGGACTGCAATTGATAACAAGTGCGTTCATAGAACCTCCTTATCAGCTTTCTGACTTTGAAGCTGCTTCTCTTATAATTCTGATGATCTGAGTTACTGCGAAAGGTATAACAGCAAGTCCGGCTACTTCAAGGAGATTCTTTGCGCTGAAGCAGTCGCTTACGGACATGAATCCGTGGAAAGGAGTTACCATGAGTGCAGCTGTAAGGAAGAGAGCTCCGATGATAAATGCACCGATAGAGAAGAGATTTGTGGTGAAGCCAAGCTTTGCAAGCGAGTGCTTTCCGCGGCTGTCGAAGCCTTCAAAGAGACGTGCGAGACAAAGTACAGCAAATGCCATAGTGCTTGCCATTGCAGCAGAATCGCAGGAATCCTTGCCTATCATGAATGCAAACATTACGCAGGCTGCAATGATTATACTGTGGAATGCGATATAGATACCAGTCTCTTTATTAAGTATTGATTCATTGGAAGGACGCGGTTTTTCCTTCATAACTCCCGACTGCATAGGCTCCATACAGAGTGCAAGTGCCGGAAGTGAATCGGTGAGAAGATTTATAAACAGCAGATGTACCGGCATGAACGGCAGCGGCAGATCGAATATAGTGGTAAGAAGAACTACGATTATTGCAGCGGCATTTCCGGCAAGAAGGAATTTGATAGCGTTTTTGATATTGTTATAGATGCAGCGTCCGTTTGCTACTGCCTTTATGATAGTTGCAAAGTTATCGTCAGCGAGGATCATGGAAGCAGCGTCCTTTGAGACCTCAGTACCGGTAATGCCCATTGCAACTCCTACATCAGCCTTTTTAAGTGCAGGGGCATCGTTTACGCCGTCACCTGTCATTGCGACTACCATATCTTTTTTCTGCCAGAGATCGACGATACGTATTTTGTGCTCAGGAGATACACGCGCATATACCGAGATCTTGTCGAGCTTTGCAGAGAGCTCGTCATCGGAAATATTGTTCAGTTCGTTACCATCCATAGCGATGTCGCCGGACTTGTATATGCCTATTTCCTTGGCAATAGCAACAGCTGTGAGTTTATGGTCGCCGGTTATCATGATAGGCTTTATGCCGGCGGAGATACATTCGGCAACGGCAGCCTTGCTTTCCTCACGCGGAGGATCGGTCATAGCCGTAAGACCGATGTAAACATAGTCGCATTCATCATCGAGGGTTATCGAAGAATCGCTGCTGAGAACCTTCTTTGCAAATGCAAGAACTCGCATACCGTTTTCGGAATAAGTCAGGTTGGACTTCTTTATCTCATTTATGTCATCCTCTGTGATAGGGCGTGTTCCGTCTGCATCAAGAACGAATTTAAGGCGCGGTACAAGAACGTCGATAGCGCCCTTTGTATATGCGGTGCGGATACCTGAGAAGTTATGAACAGTTGTCATAAGCTTGCGGTCGCTGTCGAACGGTATCTCATCGAGACGGGGATTTTCCGTGCGTATACGGATATACTCATCGTTTCCGATATAATCGGAAAGAGCAGTTTCAGTCGGATCTCCGAGCCAGCCGTCTTCGGATTTTGCGGCATCGTTGCACAAAGCCATAGCAAGGATAAGTTCATTTTTGGCGTTTTCGCACGGGAATGTCACATCACGGACAGTCATGCGGTTCTGTGTGAGAGTACCGGTCTTGTCTGAGCAGATTATCGAAACACATCCGAGACCTTCAACAGCCTTGAGATCCTTGATTATAGCCTTCTGCTTTGACATCTTCTGAGTTCCGATAGCGAGTGATATAGTGATTATCGAGCTGAGAGCCTCCGGTATCGCAGCAACTGCAAGTGCAACTGCGAACATGAGAGCGTCCACAACAGGCTGATCGTTTATAAAATACGTCATAAGGAAAACGATGATACATATGCAGATTATTGCAACTGAAAGTATCTTGCTGAATTTATCAAGACTTACCTGAAGCGGAGTTTTTTTCTTCTTTGCGTTCTGCATGAGAGAAGCTATCTTACCGATCTCGGTATTCATTCCGACGCCGGTAACGACTGCCTTTGCACGTCCATTAGAGATATTAGAGCCGGAGTATATCATGTTCAGGCGGTCACCGAGAGCAACTTCTGAAAGCTCGATCTTCTCGGTATTCTTCGTAACATTGAGAGATTCTCCTGTGAGGGCGCTTTCGTTTACCTGAAGCGAAGCAGCTTCGATGAGACGTCCGTCAGCGGCGGCAACGTTTCCGGCTTCCATGAGGAGAATATCTCCAACAACGACCTCTGAGGCAGGTATCTCGGTCTGAGTGCCGTTTCTGATAACTCTTGCGTTCGGAGAACTCATAGCCTTCAGACTGTTGAGCGATTTCTGTGCCTTGACGTGCTGTGCAGTACCGAGGATAGCGTTCATTATGAGTACCACAAGGATGACGATAGTGCTTCCTATTTCGCCGCTTATCATTGAGATTATCGAAGCAATGATAAGTATGACCACGAGAAGGTCAGCGAACTGTTCGAGGAATACTCTCAGCAGACTTTTCTGTTTTTCTTCTGATATGGCGTTTTCGCCGTATTTTTCACGGCTTTCGGTGACCTGCTGGTCCGAGAGACCTTTTTCAATATCAGAATTAAGTTCCCTTGCGACGCATTCAACGTCCTGATCGTAATAATTCATGTGTTATCTCCTCATATATTGTTATCGTGAGCATAGCTCATACTGTTTGCGTATCTTTCGGCTTTTGATCCGGAAGGTGCATGGAATACCGGGTTATCACCGATATATTCAAATGCTCTTTTATCTATCTTGTCAACACTTGCTGCGATGTAAATGTCGTTGAGGTTTTCGCAGTAAGCGAAAGCGCTTTCGCCGATCGACTTGCAGCCGTCGTTGATGATAAGAGTTTTGAGATTGCTGCAATACTCAAAGGCTTCCGCCTTTATC
Organism: uncultured Ruminococcus sp.; assembly: GCA_900315755.1. Lineage (GTDB taxonomy): Bacteria > Bacillota > Clostridia > Oscillospirales > Ruminococcaceae > Ruminococcus. Next base: position 2,377 of record ONAI01000060.1, on the reverse strand, counting down.
TCAGGACATCCGTCGATAATGACGGTTTCCAGACCTTCGCAGTATTCAAAGGCGTTCGGAGCGATGTATTTTACATTTGCGGGGATAGTGATAGTTTTAAGTTTGCGGCAATACTGGAATGCCTCGGATTCAATGGATGTGATATTTTCTGGGATAGTGAATTCGGAAAAATCAGCGTGTTCATACTGTCTCGCACGTATAACATTTTCAGTATCGAGCTTTTCGTATTCGGCTTCGCCTGCGGAATAGGAGATGCGGTTGCTTTTGGCAAAACTCTCAGCCACTGAGCCCTTTGGAGCGTGTATAGTGAGTTCAGGTATCGACCAGAATGCGGTACTTCCGATAGAGGTGACACTTTCAGGTATAACAACGTCCTTGAGAGCGCTGCATGACCAGAAAGCCCGATCTGATATTTTTTTCATGCCATCCTCGATCTCAACATATCTCAGAGCGCCGCAGCTCCAGAAAGCGGAATCTCCTATATACTCGACACTTGATGGGATATAAACGGCTTCGACTACATCATTGCCCCAGAAAGCTCTTGCTTCTATGCGGGTAACGTCATCGGGGATGTGTATTTCAGAGTCAGTTCCGTCATAGTCATAGAGGATGCCGTCATCAATGATAAAGCCGTCGTCATCTGGTTTGATGCCGCGCTTTTTCTTTTCAAGGTCCATTGCAGCATTTCCGTCTGAAAGGTCTATCTCACTTGGAAAAGTTACCTTTTCGGAATTACGGTTCTTGTCAGAGGAAGTTTTACTGTTCTTTTTGCTGCTGCTTTTAGTGCTGCTCTGAGTCTGATCTTCACCAGGAAGCCTGATCTTTTCAGCTGAGAGAGACGTGGCTTCAGAAGTCGTTTTTGATGCAGCAGTGTTTTTTTCAGGTCTTACGCTGTCGTTTTCGCTGCTTTCGCTGGTGCTTCCGCAGGAAACGAGCATTGAAAGCGAAATTGCGGATATTATGGCGGTTGCAATTGTTTTTTTCATGCTTGATACCTCATATCATGATTTAATAGTGAGCATTTTCATGTAGATATAAAAATAGACTTTTATTGCAGAAAATGACCGCAATAAAAGTCTTGCTAAAGCTTGAAACGTAAGTTGCAGGCTCTGTCCGTCCGACAGTTCTGAGACTGTGGCAATGGCGAGGCGGACACTTGCAGTGATCTGCATAGAAGCTACTCCCTTTTACAAACAATATTTTACCATTAAAATAGTATAATGTCAAGTGGGTGGGTATTTTACATTTGTAGAATTATTACTGTTTTGAAAGCTGTTTTATGGATACTTTGACGCCTTACAATGATATGTTGACTATAAAACGGTAACAGAAAATGGGCAATATTTACAAATTAACATTGAAGATATAAAAAAAATATTACAATTCGAGGACTTTTTGGATATTCGCTTGAAAATATGGATATACGGTGCTATAATAATATTGTTTCATTAACCCCCGTCATATATGTACGTATCTGCGTTGATACGCCGTTTATCATGAAAGGAGATTATTCATGAAAAAAAGATGTATTGCACTGATCGCTGCATTAGCGGTCGTAACAGGTTCTTTTGCAGGCTGTGGAAGAGACAGCGACAGCAGTTCATCAGACAAAAAGGCTTCAACTACTGCTGCTTCAACCACCTCATCAGTTGATGATGATGAGCAGTCGACCACTGATACTTCAAAAGAAAAGACTACCGGAACTACAAAGGCTTCAACCACAAAGTCTTCCGGAAAAGCTGAAGAACTGAAGAAAAAGACTTCAGAGATCACTAAGAAAGTCGATATAAGCGAAGCCAAGGGCGGAGACATTGTTGGCTCATGGAAAATGGAAGATGAGATAGATGGCTATGCCGGAAATATCATTTTCGATGAAAACGGCAAAGGCTCTATCAGAATAGATTTAGATGAAGGGATAGCTTTTGATTCAAAGGGCTCACTCGTTGCAGGTGATATGGTTATAGATTCCGAGGATATTATTTTCGACGGAAAGACTATCGACATAAGAACAGACTTAGATATTGATGAACTGCTCGGTATGGCTGAAGATGATAAAGATAAGGAAAAGACCTCAAAGGGAAGCGGTGAAAAAAGCTCTATCATCAAACTTGAGCGCGTTGACGGTGATGATGATGAAGACTCTATGGACGGAGAATACAAAATCTCAGGCGGCACTCTTCAGATGCTGGTCCAGATGTTCCTTTCTGAAGCACTCTCAGGCGGCGATTCCCTTCCTGAGCTCCCGCTCCGTATCATAATTGATGACAGCAAGATCGGTATCAAGCTTAATGACATCTTTGATTATGAAGTAGACGGCTCAAAAATCAAACTCACTCCTATGAAGGGATTTGAGGAAGAATTAGAGGAGATCGGTGCT
>ONAI01000087.1 GCA_900315755.1 uncultured Ruminococcus sp. | reverse complement strand
GGTGCAGTAACAAGGGAAATGCTTCTGGAAATATGCAAAAATGTAATAATTGATCCGGCAATACTCAAGGAAGTTGAAGCCGGTGCAAAGGTCGCCTCACCGGGAATGAAATACAAGCATTATTCTCCTAAGGCAGACATAATTATGGTTGAATCTGATCTTGCAGGCTTCAACAGAGTTGTCGGCAATGACTATGATAACGGCGTATATGCACTAATTTTTGACGGCGATGAGGCGGATTGCCCTTACAGACATCTTACTTACGGTGCTGACAGTGCTCAGCAGGCACATCTGCTCTTTCAGCGCCTGAGAGAACTTGATGAGATCGGTGCAGAAAAAGTTTACGTTCGCTCGCCTTCAACGGAAGGCATGGGACTTGCCGTGTATAATCGCCTGATAAGGGCGGCGGGATTCGAGGTGATAAGGATATGAACAGTCTTCACGGGGTGATGGTTGTGGGACTGACAGGACAGACTGGTGCAGGTAAAAGCACAGTGTCACGAATATTTTCAGATAATGGCTTTGCTGTGATAAACGCAGACAACGTTGCAAGAAAAGTAGTGGAGAAGGGCTCAAAGTGTCTCGATGAGATAGCTGACTTTTTCGGCAGCGAGGTCATAACTCCTGAAAATACCCTCGACCGCAGAGCTCTTGCAGCGATCGTATTTTCAGACAAGACAAAGCTTGAAACTCTTAATACTATAATATATCCTTACATAACAGGCGAGATCCTACGCTGTATACGCCAGTATTCCGAGAGCGGCAAGAAGCTTATTCTCCTCGATGCACCGACATTGTTCGAGAGCCGTGCTGACGATTTCTGCGAGATAATCATTTCCGTACTCGCTGATGCTGATATACGCAGGGAACGTATCATAAACCGCGACGGTCTCACACCTGAGCAGGCTCAGCGCAGAATGAATTCCCAACTTGATGAGGACTTCTTTGAAACGCACTCAGACTACATTATACATAATAACGGCGAACTTGATACAGTAAGTGAGATCTCGAAGGAAGTTTCCGATAAGATACGCGAAATCTACGGAACACGCGAGCATTTAAGTGCTAAATGCGGCTGATGATCTAATAATATCATACTAACTAACACGACAGAAAGGAGTAGTATTACAATGTCAGATACTAAAAGCAAATCAAAAGAACTCAAAGAAAAGCTGCTCATGCAGCGTAAAAATGCATTCTTCCGTCTTACAGATGATGAGGTCAAAGTATGCGATGATTTCTGCGAAGGCTACAAAAATTTCATGAACTCTTCCAAAACGGAACGAGAGGCTGTAATTACATCCGCTGAAATACTAAAAAGCAAAGGCTTCGTTGAATACACAAACGGTATGAAGCTTAAAGCAGGTGACAAGATCTACCGTATAAACCGCGGAAAAGCTGTCATTGCCGCTGTTATAGGAACTGAAAATATCGAAAACGGTGTACGTCTCTGCGCTGCACATATCGACTCGCCGCGTCTTGATCTCAAGCAGAATCCGCTTTACGAGGACAATGAGATCGCACTTTTCAAGACTCATTATTACGGCGGTATCAAAAAGTATCAGTGGACTACTATCCCGCTTTCACTTCATGGAGTTATTGTAAAGGCTGACGGAACAAGCGTAAGCGTAAATATAGGTGAAGCTGAAAATGATCCTGTATTCTGCGTTACAGACCTTCTTCCACACCTCGCAAACGAGCAGATGAAGAGAACTCTTGCTCAGGGCGTTAAGGGTGAGGATCTCAATATAGTGATCGGTTCCAGACCTTTCAGAGATGATGAGGCAAGCAATGCTGTAAAGCTCAATATCATGAGTATTCTCAACGAGAAGTATGGCATTGTAGAAGCTGATTTTATTTCAGCGGAACTCGAAGCAGTACCGGCTTTCAAGGCTAAGGATATAGGCTTCGACAGAAGTCTCATCGGCGCATACGGTCATGATGACAGAGTTTGTGCTTATCCTGCACTTATGGCTACTGTTGACTGTGATTCACCAAAGCATACAGTTGTGACCGTACTTACAGATAAGGAAGAAACCGGCAGCGATGGCAATACAGGTCTTTGCTCAGCATATCTCAAATACTTCATCGCTGACATTGCAGAAGCTCTTGGCTCAAACGGCAGAACAGTCCTTTCAGCATCAGAGTGTCTCTCAGCTGACGTAAATGCGGCATTTGATCCGACATATCCTGAGGTAAACGAAAGAAACAATTGTGCCTACGTAAATAAAGGCGTTTGTATCACAAAGTATACAGGCGCAAGAGGTAAGTCCGGTACATCTGATGCTTCAGCCGAATTCGCAGGACGTATAAGACGTCTCATGGATTCTCACAACGTTATCTGGCAGACAGGTGAGCTTGGTAAGGTTGACGAAGGCGGCGGCGGTACAGTAGCTGCATACATCGCTAACCTCAACGTTGATACAATAGACATGGGCGTACCTGTACTTTCGATGCACGCTCCATACGAAATTGTGTCAAAGATAGACACCTATATGGCTTATAAAGCATTTGCCGTATTCATGGCAGACTAAATATCAAAAGCAAAGGACGGTTCATATGAACCGTCCTTAATGTTTATACATCAATAATATCAGGTGCAGAATCCTTATTGCGCTTGTTAATCATATGAGCAACATAGAAATTGAAAACGCCAAGCAGTATCATGATTATACCAATGATGATCCTTGCCAGATTACCGGCAGCGAAAGGTCTGAACAAGAGAAATATACCAAACGCAAGCAATGCCAGTGAGAAACCAAGACTTATCTTATTGAGGTTTTTATCCTCACCGGATTTAAACAGCCTCGAAAGCCGTGAAATAGCGTAGAATATGAACACTATACCGGCTACTATCGGTATTCCGACTGATATTACTCTCGGCAGGAGAAGAACTATCACACCTATGATTATACCGGCAATACTGCTTCCGGCGAGAGTACCGTCCATACCCGAGTTAACTCCGCCGAGCAGCATGAAAATGCTTGATAATACGATTATTCCGCCGATTATGTAGAATATCCATGCGATTATATTGGGGAAGAAACCTATCAGCACACCGCTTATAATTAATGTTAAACCCTTAGCAATGTAGTCAGAATTACTGATTTTCATGTTATACCTCCTATAATAAGACTTTTATAAATTTCAGTTTTATCTTAGCAAAGAAGCCTGAATTTCTGTAAATACTGTTTTCGAGCGAATCAACAGTCTGGATGCACTTGCTTATTTCCGATTCATCCGGATCAGTGTTACTGAATCCCGAGCGCAGAGATACGTCCATAAGGTATCTGAAGCTTTCTCTGTCAAAGTGAGTACCGCCGATACGCTTTTCAACTTTGTCCGCGAAATCAGTGTATGTAAGGTGCTCACGGTTAAGTTTAAGGTAGGCAAGAAGGCGCTCGCAGTGATCGTAAATATATCCGAGTCTTGCTGAAGAAGTGCCTTTATTGAACTTATTCCGTCTTGAACTTATGATAATAAAACGTCTGAGAAGAACCGCAGCCACTAACAGAAGTATGACTGAGCAGATACAGAGTATCACCTTGACTGTATGCGGTATAGTAAAACCTGAACTGTTATTGCTGCCGGAACTTGTATTTGCAGCAGTAGCAGCAGAAGCATCAGTTGCCGTTGTAAGTGTTGAACTTGCCGTATCAGATGCAGTTGTTATATTCTGGGTAGTAGTTACTGCAGCAGTAGTAGTCTGAGTGGTAGTAGTTACAGCAGTTGTGGTAGTAGTAGGTTCTTCACCGATGCGCTGCTCAGAATATCCGGCAGTAAATTCAAAAGGAACCCAGCCGAATCCGTCAAGATACACCTCAGCCCATGCATGGCTTCTGCTATCCTTGACATCTATGCTGTAAACGCCGTTTTGTATGCTGCTCTCGCTGAAATCGTTCTGAACAATGACATAACCTGTTGCATAACGTGCCGGAATACCAGCCATACGTGCAAGTATAACACCTGCGGTAGCGAAGTGTACGCAATAGCCCTTGTGATTATCCATAAGGAAATACTTTACAAAATCACGGTTCAGAGGAGTTTTGCCCGGAGAAAGAGTGTAAGTATTCTCTTTATTCATACGTTTCTTAATTTCTTGAAGAGCCTTGATCTTACGAAGATTTGACGAATACTTAGTTACGCCTTTGAACAGACTGCTATACCTGTCGCGTACCTCATTTATCTCAGGAGTATCCGGCACTTTCAAATAATTATCATAAACATATTTTCGGTAATCTCTTTCAACATAAACCTCAGTGTTTAAAGAAAAATCCGAAGCCAGAACATCCTCATAGCTGTTGTAATGATCAATCAAGCAATAATACTCATCATCATAATCGTAGTAGAACGAATCGTCCCATTCATACGGGTAATAATAATTGTAACTATCGTATCCTTGTGTAAGTGAGTCCAAAATATCCGAAGAGCTTGTGTAGTAGAACTTGAACTTTTGGTTATCCGGATCTTTATATCTGACAGTTGAATCGTTATAGTATTCAGAGTTATCGTTCTTGATAACTCCATAAGGTGAAAAGCATCTTTCGTCATCTGACTGAGGGATTATATTGATTGTATTAATGGATTTGTTCGGGAAGATCGCTTTTGTGAATGCTTTATAAAAATCCTGAGGGTAAACTGATTTTTCCTTGCATTCCTTCATGATCTTTCTTAAAGAATCATTTATTTCAAGGGATTTCCATTCGTTATCTTCATAAACTCCAAGATCCTCTTCTTTCAGGTAAACAGCACCATTGCAGGGCTTTGAAAATTCAACGATAAGATCGGTTACATTATCATAGTCTATGGAGTCGTTTCTTCCAAGCTTATTGCTCTTGCTGTGGACCTTGAATCCAAGAGCCTCGCCGAGACGTGAAAGACTTCCCGAAATATCATCAAAAGTGAATTCGTCGAAGGCTAAGGTAATATCATGACGCTTCTGATTTAGCGCATCACTTCTTTCGTAGCCGGAGAAGTGTATGTATGCAGACGAAACAGCACTTACTATCATAACAGACGCAATAATAAATATACCGCAGCTTTCGGTAACTTTCAGCTTCATCTTGCGTTTAGGGAAGAAAAGGTTGTCTTTACGTACAAAGCCTCCCGTACCTCCGTCATACTCTCCGACATCTATCATAGACATCGCAAGTAATGCGAGCCAGTATGCTACAACGAGCATTCCCCAGAAAATTGGTATCTCTATACCATTGTAGAGTCCTATTTCAATGATCGGAAATGTAACAAGAAGCGGAAGTATAGGATTCGGGCGATATATCGTAAAGTAATAGATGACAATTGCAAGAAGCCAGACTGTAAATATCAGTAAAACAGTAGTATCATGGTATTCGTTTTTGTGTTTAACGAATTTGTAATAATCATTATTTGTATTGAATGAGCATTTATATATAACATTGTATACGAATTTGAATCCCTCAATGATAGTATCGAGGTATCTGTAAGCAGTTCCGGCGAAAACTATCGCTGAAAAAGCGTATACCCACAATGCCTTTTTATTCAGAAGTGTAAGTGTGATATAGAACGCTGAGAAGCATGATGCAGCAACCGCAAGAGCTGTCCGGTTATAATTAAGAGGAAACATACCGAGGAAAGACATAATTACCGAAGTAAAGCCGCATACAGCTATCAAAACCATGATAGGCACACGCAGAGTCCACCTTTTTGTCCTCACTGACATTATTATGCTGTCGCTGATACTAATGCCATTTGCGTTGTGAGCAAAATTACTTTTCATTATATTTCGATGTCCTTTATGGAAGCAGATATTCTGCCAATAACAACGGGAATTGCCCTGAGTTGTTCAGGCATATTCTGAAGATTTGCAGATTGTTCAAGTGATTTTACGACAATTACAGCATTCTTGATAGCCGCATTGACGTTTGCAGCAAGGCAAGACATTGATTTCGGATCAGCACTTGAAGAAATATACGTGATAGAAGATACATTCGGAATATCTTCACTCATAAAGTAAGCCTCCGGCGATTCACACAGAAGGTCTTCCCTGAGTGAAAAAACAATGTCTTTCACCGTTTCGGGAATATCAGTTTTTTCCTTGATCTCCTTAGTAACAAAACGTTTTATCTTGCAATCGTAATAAACAATGCTGTGAGTACGAGCATTATCTATAAGGAAATGCGAAAGCGAGGTCAGTGTCTCGATAAGAGTATCGAAAACAGGCAGAGTATAATCTGAATCATCATGAACAGAGTAGTTGAACAGTCTATCGGCAGACTGTAATCCTTAACTATGAATTCATCTTTTTTTGAGCTCAGCTTCCAGTGTATACGATTAAGCTTATCTCCTGCGGAATACTGTCTCAGATCAAAAACCTCGGAAGGATCATCGCCGGGCTTGATCTCAGAAAACCTTATGCTCTCATCCGAAACACTTTCTGTCTCTGAAACGCTTCCGCCGATCTCATGTATCTCAGGCAGGACATACATCTCAGCAGCAAGATCTTTTGATATTTTGAAGCTGAATATCCTCAGCGGATCAAAAATGCAGATATAAGCGGTTTTGATGATAAGAGCACCGCAGTATTTGGAACTTAACTGAAAAGTCATACGCTGTGAATTTCTTGCCTGTATCGGCATATAAATATCAAACGTAGAA
>ONAI01000051.1 GCA_900315755.1 uncultured Ruminococcus sp. | reverse complement strand
CCCTGATTTCCTGTGTTATTAGCCGGCGGGAACTTCTTTAGTGCTGCTTCAGCGAAATCCCACAGAGCCTTAGCGTAATCGAGAGACTTCTCAGCATAGTCAGGATCGGTCTCTTTGAAGTTTAGATAGTTGATGCAGAGAGAAGCGCAGGCTGATACTACATAGTCGATCTGCGGCTTGTCAGCTGTGAGGAAGAATGCCGGACGCGGCATAGTATCGACCTCTGGATTGTTCCATATCTCGTGGTCGATATTACCTTCACCGACCTGATAGCAGTGAGCTATAACAGTTCCGTCCTCATCGCGGAAGGTACATTTCATGAGGTAATCATTGAAATGACGGATAAGAGTTTCGATATGTTTATCAAGTCCGAGTTTTTCGTAAACATCGCGGTATTCATAGTATCCCCAGCCGAGAGTAGCAGCTGTATAGTTTTCAGGCATACCGAATTCAACGTGGTCGCCGGCATCGTGGAAGCCGCCGGAAACGTCGATAGTACCGTCGCCGTCGGGATCAAGCACATCCTTGTACTTCTCCATGAATTCAGCAGAAAGGTTAGTACCGCCCTTGCTGGCTTTTGTAGTTTCCTTGTCCCATTCGATCATCGGAACGTGTGCATCGTAGGTGTGGCAGCTGCCGCGCCATGAGAGAAGATTCTCTTTGGGTTTGAATTCGCCGCACATATTCGCATCATAGAAATAGAGCGAATACTGGAGTGCACGGGCGTAGTCGATGTCAAGACCGGAGTCCTCAACGACTTCGCTGATAGGAGCGCAGAACTCTGGCTCTTCTGTTGCTTCAGACTCAGTGCCGGCTGCAAGTGCGCTGTAAGAAGATGTCAGCGGACAAGCAAGAGCAGCGACAGCCATGATGCCTGAAATTAAACGTTTTGATAAGTGCATTGTTTTTCCTCCTGTAAAAATTAATTAAAATTTACTTATGAGTTTAAGAGAGAACTTCTGAATGATGAGCGCATCATTAGTTGAAACGCTGCCGTCTGCATCAACATCGGCGTTTTCCTCACCCTTTTCGGTGATACGGTCATTGCTTGTACCGTTGACACCGTATTTTTTGGGGTTGAGGCAATCCTGCATAACGAGAACGACATCTGACATATTTATTTCAGTGTCGCAGTTAGCATCACCGAGGAGATCAGCTTCAGGAGTTTTCTCAGTTGTACTGTTAGTTTCGGATGCCGGATCTGTTGCCGGCTCTTCATCGAGCGGATATTTTTTCAGATCCGGGAGTTCATCAAGAGTGATGCAGTAATCGCTGTTGTAGATCTCGTTAAGCGACTCAACAGGATTTATGGTCTCACTCTGAAGATAGTTCTGATACCACGGGCAGAAGTAGAGCCAGCCGGCGGAATCGTTCACAAGGTTTTCGAGAGACGGTATAGAATCGTTCTCAGTCATAGCAACCATTTTGTGACAGTCTGTACTCTTCACGAGAGTAAAGAATGTGGAAGCGATAGAGCTGAGATTCGGCTTGCCGTCATTGGCATTGTACTTATCACAGCCTATTATATCAACAACATCGTCACCGGGATACCAGTCTGCGGAAGCAGCCGAGGTGGAACTCGTCCATTCCCAGATGAGGTTGTTAAGACCATATTCATTGGTGAGTTTATCATAGAGCAGGCGATAAAGCTGCTTGCAGGGCTCAGGACCTTCAGCGCCCCACCAGAACCATGCACCTTCAGCCTCATGCAGAGGTCTGAACAGAATCGGCACATCGGCATCCTTGAGCTTTTTCAGCTGCTGAGCTATGAGGTCTATGTCAGCGAGTATTTTTTTGTTCTCCCATGTGCCTTCCTCAAGTGCTTTTGAAATGCTGAAGGTTGTGAAAGGCTTATTGCCTGTGGATTCAACGTAGAAAGCGATACCGTCCTTGCTGCATTCCTCATCGGAAGGAACGTTCCAGTGCCATGTCATGGTAACGATACCGTGGTATTTGTTAGTCCACTCGATAGCGCGTTCCGGAGCGTCATCACGCCAGTCACTTGATGTGTTGTAGGCGAGGAGGTCTATGCCGCGGATAGCAGGCTGCTTGCCGGTCTTATCGAGGATATACTCGAACTCATTTTCGTTGTCCTTGATGTAGGTATCGGGATCGTTCCACTGATTGTAGTTGTGAGAGCCGCAGTATTCCTGCTGACCTGCGATTATGTGCTTGCCATACTGATCGCGGAGGTATTTGTAAAGCCTCTTTGTGGAATCGGAAGCATCGGGATTGCAGGGGGAGGCATCCGGAGAAAGCTTGGAAAGTCTTTCATCAGCCGGAGCGAGTGTGAGGTAATCGAAGAAAGTGTAACCCCAGTAAGCTTTGAGTTGTATGGTATTCTTGCCCTTATTGAGCTTTACAACGCCGCCGGAGGTCTCAGAGAAGGAACTGCAATAGGGGAAAGTGACTTCGCCCTGATCCACGCCGTTAACGTAGAGATACTGTACCTTCTTGTTCGGATCGGAAGGCTCGCAGTAGCCGATCGTGAGGTCATATAGTCCAGCCTCCGGAACCTCGACATCAACAGTGAGAGTTGAGCTCTTCTGATCGAGGTAAGCGAAGCCTTTTCCTGAGAATCCGGAAAGATCTGAGCCTTTTGGGATCTTGTCTTCCGGAACATCTGAAAGACCATTCGGGTATATGAAGCACTGAGTTGCCTTGCCGTTTTCAAATTCGTATTTCAGAGTTTCAGCCGCCAAACTGAAATCCTGAGAAAGACTTGAAGAGAACGGGATCGAAGCGGCCGCCATAACCGCAGCGCAGGCTGTTGAAGCCAGACGCACAAGATGTTTTCTTTTCATGTTATCACTCCTGAATAATAATTTTTTGCAGAGCAGAAATGCCGGTCTGCTTCTGTACAAATTTGTAAAATGTTGTGCCTATTCAACATTCTGTATTACACAAATATCATAACACTTTTCACAAGAAAAAGCAAGCATTTATTGCAAAAAAATCCGGTTTTTGGGTTTATTTATTTGTTTTAAGCAAAGATAGCGGAAAAGTCCGCAATTAATGGTATGAAAGTGCGTTTTTTCGCAATAAATGCAAAGCTTCCGGAAACATTGTTTCCGGAAGCTGTATGCTACATCAGTGGTGCTATGAGTTTGAGGAGATTGCCTCTGAGCGCATAGGTGAATCTGTTGCGGCGTATTGATTCCATTGTTACCGGACGGCACATTTTCAGAGTGGTCATGAAGTCCTTTTCGATGTCTGAGATGCAGTCGGTTTTGTACATATATGTTGCACATTCAAAGTGGTGATACAGACTGCGGTAATCGAGGTTTATCGTGCCGACGACAGCCTTTTCGTTATCACATACGAAGACTTTTGAATGGACGAAACCGGGTTCGTATTCAAAGATCTGAACCCCGGCTTTGGTGAGTGACTTGTAGTGCGTTTTGGCAAGGGCGTATGCGCTGGGCTTATCGGGCTTGCCGGGAAGGATTATCTTGATGTCAACACCGCGTTCTGCTGCGAATTTTAAGGCTGATTCGAGCTCGCCGTCGAGGATGAGATAGGGCGTCATTATGTGAACGTAGGTAGTGGCGCGATTGAGAATATCCATGTAGACATTTTCGCCTACTTTGTCATCATCGAGCGGACAGTCCGCATAGGGCATGACATATCCGCTGTGCTTTTCCGGGATCACAGGCTTGGGAAGGTAGTCCCATACCGGTTCTTTCTCGGTTATATTCCACATATTCAGGAACATGAGCGTATAGCTGCTGACTGCCTTTCCTTTTACCATTACGGCGGCGTCCTTCCAGTGACCGAACCGCTCTGTGCGGTTGATGTATTCGTCTGCGAGATTGACACCTCCGTTGAAAGCGACATTGCCGTCGATAACGAGTATCTTTCTGTGGTCGCGGTAGTTGTAATAGGTCGAGAATACGGGCTTTAGCGGCATGAAGGCCTTGCAGTTTATACCGAGCTTCTTCATGCGCTGCGGATAGTCGTGGGAGAGGGTCGTTATCTCGCACATCCCATCGTACATCACTCTGACTTCAACGCCTTCTTTGACCTTATCAGCGAGTATTTTCAGTACAGAGCCCCACATATAGCCCTCATCAAGGATGAAATACTCCATGAAGATAAACTTTTCTGCTTTGCGGAGCTCATTCAGCAGCGACTCGAATTTCTCTTCGCCGCACGAAAAATAGGTCACATCCGTGCCGTTGAAAAGCGGATAGCAGCCTGTGCGGCTCAGATAGCGGCAGAGATCATCTATGCCTGAACGGGTGACATCCGGATCGTCGAAAGCTTCTTCTGAAGAAGAGATCATCCCGCGCGTAGTTTTTACAAATTCCGCTGATTTCTTTCTTACAATATTGTTGCCGAATTCTCGCCGCGTGTACCACAGAAGCATTGAGCCTGTTACTGAGAATACCGCGATTATCAGCAGCCATGAAAGTTTGGCGGATGAGTCCATATTGCAGTTGAAAAGGTAGAAGATCATGGCGATTTTCAGTATTCCTTCAAACATGACTACCGCTTTGTAATGCTGGTCGAGCCATGTCAGTACCATTATCGTAAGGATGAACTGGATAACGATAAGCAGCAGGAATACGAACAATCGGCTGAATACTATCCTAAGGATACCTTTTTTACGTCTTGGGAGAAGTTTTATTATATCGTTTTCTTGGTTATTCATTTAGTTCCTCCGGAGCAGGCGGACCTTGTTTAGTGCGTATATCTTCCTTGAAAATGTAACTGTACCGGCGGTCAGATCTCATGGAAAACGGAGCGTTGCAGCCGAAGATCATATGATCGTCAAGAGCGATGTTGTATATGCTCAGAATGTTTCTGAGTTCTATCGTAGCGATGACATCACTTTCCGATGGTTCTGACGAAGAATCCGGATGATTGTGGGCAAGTAATATCCTGTGCGAACCGATGAGCGAGACCTGTTTTATGAGTTCGCGCAGATTTGCAGCGACTGAAAGTGGAGCGCCCATACCTATCACGATAATATCCGGTTTGCGTTTTCGGGTGTCTGCGGGCATAAAGACTATCTGTTCTGTCTGTGAAGAAGCAAAATAGCGCATGAGCAGGCGCACCTTATTGCTGTATTTAGCTGATGCATCAGATATGTGCCTGTTCATTCTGCTGCGGCTGCATACAAATTCAAGTAACAGGTTGAAGGTGAAGAGGTTGTTGTCTTCATTGGACCTGAGACGCTGTGCGAATTCAGAGGGCGACATATCAAGTACATTCTCTGAGACCTTGCTGACTTTTATAAGCTGCTTTACGGCAGGATCATCGCGCTGCTCTCGCAGTCTGAATATAAGCCGCAGTACATCAGGCGAAGGCACAGGGTTCATATTGACAGCTGAAGGCTCTAAGCCGTAATAATTTCTGTATTTTTTCGGCATGATGATAACTCTCCTGAAAATAAAACTTTTCTTGCCAGAATATACAATAATATTATATAACACTTTTGCATATTTGTAAACATCTTTGAGGAAGAAATTATTTTTTCAAAAATACTGGACAAACGTATCACGATATGTTATAATGGTTACAGTTTTATGATATAACTACCCTTTAATTCGATCCTGTGAGGTCGGCAAGGCGAAGCTTCATATGCTATAACTATACATACATTAGCTATAACTATAAGTGTACCCGTCTGTGCCGCAGACGGGTATTTTTGTTGCCGGAAGGAGTGAGAGATCTGGAGAAAAAACGTATCATTATGGACGAAAAAGCTATGCAGCGAGCCATTGCAAGGATCTCGTATGAGATAATCGAGCATAACAAGGGCGCTGAGGATCTTTGTGTTGTCGGGATAATTTCAAGAGGTGTCACGATAGGCAAGCGTATCGCTGAAAAGATCTCTGAGCTGGAAGGTGTGGAAGTCCCATTCGGACAGATAGACATCACTCCCTACCGTGATGACAAAGCCCACAGCGGAAATGCTGAACGTACCGATATACCGTTTGATGTCAGGGACAGGAACGTTATCATCGTGGATGATGTCATCTTTACCGGAAGAAGCTCACGCGCAGCTCTTGAAGCTATAATCAAGCGCGGCAGACCGCGTTCTGTCCAGCTTGCTGTCCTTGTGGACAGAGGCCACAGGGAACTGCCGATAAGACCTGATTATGTCGGAAAAAATCTTCCTACGTCACACAGCGAGAAAGTCAAGGTCTCTGTCATGGAGATAGACGGCTGTGATGCGGTCTCAATATTCAGCTGAATACAAACATTCACGAATTATTACAGATAGGAGAATATATGTCAACGATACTCATTAAAAATGTCCGCGCAGTCGATGCTGTCAGCGATAATATCACAGATGTTTTCATTAGTGACGGTAAGATCGCAAAGACTGGTACATCGCTCGATGTAAGCGCTGACCGTGTTATAGACGGAACAGATCTTGTGCTGATGCCGTCCTTGTTCGATATGCACGTTCACTTCCGCGATCCCGGACAGACTCACAAGGAGGATGTACTTACCGGCTGCTCGGCAGCACTTGCAGGAGGAGTTACCGGTGTACTCGCAATGCCGAATACGAAGCCGCCCTGCGATGATCCTGAGATCATACGTTATATCAGAAAGAAAGCCGACGGTACAGGTGTTGATGTTTATCCGGTCGGATGCATTACCGGCGGTATGAGCGGAAACGGACTCTGCGACTATGAAGCCCTGAAGGAAGCAGGCTGCATCTGTATCTCTGATGACGGCAGACCTGTTGAGAACGCAGAAATGATGCGGAAGGCACTTGAGCTTTCAAAGTCCAACGGGCTTCTCGTAGCCTCACACTGCGAGGACCTGAGCATTATAAACGGAGGTATCATGAATAAGGGGGCTGTTTCCGAAAAGCTCGGCGTTAAGGGAATGGACAGAGCCTCCGAGGACTACATAACTGCCCGTGAGATGATACTCGCTTCGTCCGTTGACGCAAGAATACACATCTGCCACGTAAGCACTGAGGGCAGTACGGCAATGATAAGATTTGCCAAGAGCAGGGGAGTGAAAGTCACCTGCGAGACCGCTCCGCACTACTTCATGCTTACGGATGAACTTCTCGAAAAGCGTGATGCTGATTACCGCATGAATCCGCCTCTCAGAACTCCCGAGGATGTACGTGCGATAATAGACGGCATTAAAGACGGCACTATCGACTGCATAATCACTGACCATGCACCTCATGCTGCTGAGGAAAAAGCAGACTTTGAAAAAGCTCCGAACGGCGTTGTAGGTCTGGAGACCTCGCTTGCCGCAACTCTTACTGCTCTCTATCACACAGGCGAGATAACACTCAATAAAGTTGTCGAGCTGATGTGCATAAATCCGCGAAAGATACTCGGCCTTGATATACCGGGTGTAACAGAGGGAAGCACCGCTGATCTCGTACTCGTTGATACTGAGAAAAAGTGGACAGTCGAGCCGGAAAAGCTTCATTCCAAGTCGCATAATTCAGTTTTCAAGGGTATGACTCTTACAGGCAAAGCCCTTATAACAATATCAAAAGGCTTAATCAGATACGAATATCCAACCAACTGACCAAAGGAGGAAAAATATGTCATTTGACAGACTTATCGAAAAGATCATTGAACTCAAAAACCCTACTGTTGTAGGTCTCGATCCGAAACTTGAATACGTTCCGCAGTACATCCAGCGCCGCTATCTTGATGATGACGGCTGGACCTTAAAAGCTGCTGCAAAGGCTATATACACTTTCAATCAGGCTATCATTGATGAGATACACGACATCGTTCCGGCTATCAAGCCGCAGGCTGCTTACTATGAGATGTACGGCCATTATGGTGTCCGTACACTTGAAAAGACTATCCGCTATGCAAGGCTCAATGGTATGTTCGTTATAACTGACGGTAAGCGCAACGATATCGGCGCAACTATGGAAGCATATACAAATGCTCATATCGGTACAACTATGGTAGGTGAGAACGAGGTAGAGCCTTTCGGTGCTGATGCTCTTACAGTAAACGGCTATCTCGGTACTGACGGTATCGCACCTCTGCTCAAGGTCTGCAAGGACCGCGACAAGGGTATATATGTGCTTGTTAAGACATCCAATCCTTCTTCCGGCGAACTTCAGGACATGAAGCTTGCTGACGGACGCACTATCTATGAGACAATGGGTGATATGTGTGAGAAGTGGGGCGAGGATACAATAGGAAAGTTCGGCTATTCCGCAGTCGGCGCAGTAGTCGGTGCTACATATCCGGAAATGCTCACAGAGCTCAGAAAGAGACTTCCGCATACAATGTTCCTTGTACCGGGATACGGCGCACAGGGCGGCGGCGCAGAAGGTCTGAAGGGCGGCTTCGATGAGAACGGTCTCGGTGCTATCGTAAATTCCTCACGCGCAGTTATGTGTGCATACAAGAAGGAAGGCTGCGATGAACGCGAATTCGCTAAGGCTGCAAGACGCGAAGTCATCCGTATGAGAGACGACATCTGTCAGTACATCAACCTTAAATAATAACGCATAATTAAAAATGCACAATTCGTAATCAGCGTTATGAATTATGAATAAAACAGTCATCTCACAATGGCGTGAGTTTTGATAATATATCTGCGAATACTGCGAAAGGAATGATATCCATGTCATTATTCAACATGAGCGAGAAAGCTTACCTTCTCCTTGCCAACGGACAGGTGTTTGAGGGCAGAAGCTTCGGCGCAAAGGGTACTGTGATCGGCGAGGTAGTTTTTACAACAGGTCTTACCGGCTATCAGGAGACACTTACTGATCCGAGCTACTATGGACAGATTGTTACCCAGACTTTCCCGCTTATCGGAAACTACGGAGTTAACTCTCAGGACAACGAATCCGCGAAGTCATATGTAAGCGGCTATATCGTAAGGGAATGGTGCAATGCGCCTTCAAATTTCCGCTGCGAGGGCAATATCAACGACTTTCTTAAAGAGCACAACATCATCGGTATCAATAATATTGACACACGCTGTCTTACACGTACTATCCGTGAAGCCGGCGTAATGAACGGCGTTATCACCACTGAGGACGTTTATGCGAAGAAGGATGAGCTCCTTGAGCAGATACGTGCTTTCTCAGTAAGAGACGCTGTAAAGAACGTCACAAATACTGAAACCCTCACCTATGAACCTGAGGAGAAGAAATACCGTGTTGTGCTGTTTGATTTCGGTTATAAGCGCAATATACGTCAGGAACTCATAAAGCGCGGCTGCGAGGTGATCGTAGTTCCGGCTTACACAACTGCCGAAGAGGTCGCAAAGATCGCTCCGGACGGAATAATGCTTTCAAACGGCCCCGGAGATCCGGCAGAAAATGTTGAGATAATTGATAATATCAAGGAGATCGAAAAGCTTGGCATACCGATATTCGGTATCTGCCTCGGACATCAGCTCATGGCTCTTGCCAACGGCGGCAGGACTGAAAAGCTCAAATACGGTCACAGAGGCGCAAATCAGCCTGTTATCGACATTGAGAGCGGTCTTACCTACGTTACCAGCCAGAACCACGGCTATGCAGTAGTCGGTGACAGCATTGATCCGGCTGTCGGACACGTTTCACATATCAATGCCAACGATAAGACCTGTGAGGGCATACGTTATACCTCGGTCAATGCATTTACGGTGCAGTTTCATCCGGAAGCCCACGGCGGTCCGCTGGATACATCGTATCTGTTTGACGAATTCGTTAATAAAATGCAGAATGCATAACGCATAATTATAAGCATCAGCTGCGCTGATATGATTTTAAAATCAGTCCACAAATCGGACACCGCAATTATGCATTATGAATTAAATAGGAGGTAATAGAAATGCCACTAAGAAGTGATATAAAAAAGGTACTCGTTATCGGTTCAGGTCCTATCGTTATCGGACAGGCTGCCGAATTTGACTATGCAGGCACTCAGGCTTGCCGTGCCCTCAAGCAGGAAGGTCTTGAGGTCGTTCTTGTCAACTCCAACCCTGCAACTATCATGACCGACAAGGCTATGGCTGATAAGGTCTACATCGAACCGCTTACACTTGATGTTGTAAAGCGTATAATAGAAATCGAGAAGCCGGATAGTCTTTTGTCCACGCTCGGCGGTCAGACCGGTCTTACACTTTCCATGCAGCTCGCTGAGGAAGGCTTCCTTGAATCACATAATGTAAAGCTCCTCGGCGCTGATCCGCTTACTATCCATAAGGCTGAGGACAGACAGGCTTTCAAGGATACTATGGAAAAGATCGGCGAACCGGTCATTCCTTCAAAGGTAGTCGAGACAGTCGAGGACGCTGTTGACTTCGCACAGGTGATACACTATCCTGTAATTGTACGTCCTGCATTCACGCTCGGCGGAACCGGCGGCGGTATCGCTCAGAACGAGGAGGAGCTCCGCGACATCGCAACAAATGGTCTCAGACTTTCACCTATAACCCAGATACTCGTTGAGAAGTGTATCAGCGGCTGGAAGGAGATAGAGTTCGAGGTAATCCGTGATGCAAAGGGCAATGTAATTACCGTATGCTCTATGGAGAACTTCGATCCGGTCGGCGTACATACCGGTGACAGTATCGTTATCGCACCTGCTGTAACTCTCAGCGACAGAGAGTATCAGATGCTCAGAACAGCAGCTATAAACATTATCAAGGAACTCAAGGTAGAGGGCGGCTGTAACTGTCAGTTCGCACTTCATCCGACAAGCTTCAAGTACGCAGTTATCGAGGTAAATCCGCGTGTATCGCGTTCATCGGCACTTGCTTCAAAGGCTACCGGCTACCCGATCGCAAAGACTGCTGCAAAAATAGCTATCGGATATACTCTCGATGAGATAATCAATCAGGTAACAGGTAAGACCTATGCCTGCTTCGAGCCTGCACTCGACTATGTAGTAATCAAGTTCCCGAAATGGGCATTCGATAAATTCGTTTACGCTAAGCGCAATCTCGGTACACAGATGAAGGCTACCGGTGAGGTAATGGCTATCGGTACAAGCTTTGAACAGGCTATGATGAAGGCTGTACGTTCTATCGAGCTCGGACTTGATACCATGAACCTCAAGAAGCTTGAAAAGCTTACAACTGAGGAGATACGTGAGAAGCTCCATGTCATTGACGATGAGCGTTCATTCTGCGTATTTGAGGCTCTCAAACGCGGTATAACTCCGGAAGAGATACACGAGATAACTATGATCGACAATTGGTTCCTTTATAAGCTTCTGAACCTTGTTGAACTCGAAAAGTGGCTCGCTGACGGCTCTGAACTCACAGAGGAAAAGTACAGCATCGCAAAGCAGTACGGCTATCTTGACAGCACTATCGAGCGTATTTCCGGACAGAAGTGTCCGATGCACAGATCCGCAGTGTACAAAATGGTAGATACCTGTGCCGGCGAGTTCAAGGCTGAAACTCCTTACTTCTACTCCACATTTGACAGTGAGAATGAGGCAAAGCAGTTCATAGAGCGTACCGACAAGGGCAAAAAGAAGGTCATCGTTTTCGGCTCAGGCCCTATCCGTATCGGACAGGGTATCGAGTTCGACTACTGCTCAGTTCACTGCGTCTGGACTCTGAAACAGCTCGGCTATGAAGCTGTTATCTGCAACAACAACCCTGAGACAGTTTCCACTGACTTCGATACCGGCGACCGTCTTTACTTCGATCCGCTCACCAAAGAGGACGTTGAGTCCATAATCGAGACCGAGCAGCCTTACGGTGTTGTGGTGCAGTTCGGCGGACAGACTGCTATCAAGCTTACACGCCACCTTTCGGATATGGGTGTGAAGATACTTGGCACTTCCGCTGATATGATCGACGCTGCCGAGGACAGAGAGCGTTTCGACGAAGTGCTTGAAAAGTGCGGCATACCACGTCCGGCTGGTCATACAGTAATGAACACCGAGGAGGCTCTGAAGGCTGCTCAGGATCTCGGATATCCGGTACTCCTCAGACCATCTTATGTTCTTGGCGGACAGAATATGATAATAGCTCATTCCGATGCGGACGTAAAGGAGTATATGGGCATCATTATGAGCCACAACATCGAGAATCCTGTGCTTATAGACAAGTATATGATGGGTACAGAGGTCGAGGTCGATGCTATCTGTGACGGCGAGGACTTCCTTATCCCCGGAATTATGGAGCATATCGAGCGCGCCGGTGTACACTCAGGCGACTCTATCTCGATCTATCCTGCACAGCACCTCTCAGAGCGCATAAAGCGTATAATCGTTGAGTATACACGCCTGCTCGCAAAGGAACTCAATGTTATCGGACTTGTCAATATCCAGTACGTTGTGTATAATCACGAGGTATTCGTTATTGAGGTAAATCCGCGTTCGTCGCGTACAGTGCCTTATATCAGCAAGGTGACCGGCATACCGATGGTAGACATCGCTACAAGGATAATGTTCGGCGAAAAGCTCAGGGACATGGGCTATGAGAGCGGTCTTTACCCTGCCGGCGACTATGTTGCGGTAAAGGTACCTGTATTCAGCTTCGAGAAGCTTACAGACGTTGATACTATGCTCGGACCTGAGATGAAGTCTACCGGTGAGTGCCTTGGTATCGGAAGAAATCTTGAGGACGCACTGCTTAAAGGACTTATCGCGGCTGGATTTGACCTCAAGCGTGAGGGCGGTGTGCTTCTCTCGGTACGCGATTCCGATAAGAGGGAACTCCTTCCGATAGCCGATAAATTTGAGCAGATGGGCTTTGAACTCTATGCAACATCGGGTACTCAGAGCGTACTCCACAGAAATATGATCGCAGCAAACCTTGTTCGTAAGATCTCGGACGGTGAGCCTAATGTTGAAACTCTTCTCGACAGCGGAAAGATACACTATGTTATCTCGACCTCTGCTAAGGGACGTCTGCCGGAGCGAGACAGTGTAAAGATGCGAAGAAAATCTATCGAGCGTTCGATATGCAGTCTTACAGCGATAGATACGGCAAAATCGCTTGTGAAGGTGCTTGAATCCGGACGTACTATCAACGATGTTGAACTCGTAGACATTACAAAAATCTGATTCAGTGGCGGCTGTATAAAAACAGCCGCTGTTTTTGTGTGATATTTACAAAAGTAGTCGGCGATTATTAAAAACACTGAAATAATGTTGACTAAAGAGTGAATATAATGTATAATTAAGGTAATAATGGCGACATAATTATGGAGGGTAAAAATATGGCATATGTTTTTGCAAAATGTTACAAATGTAAGAAGCGTGTGAAGGTAAATGATACCGAAGACGCTTGGATCTGCAAATTCTGTAAAAAGCCGTTCATAGTGGACAAGGCGATAGCTTTTTATAATGAATCGCAGCACGGCGAAGGCAAAAAGGTCGAGGTAAAGGTCAAGGAGGCATCAAAGCCAGCCGAGGTCAAGGAAGCACCGAAGCCAGCCGAGGTCAAGGAAGCACCAAAGCCAGCCGAGGTCAAGGAAGCACCGAAGCCAGCCGAGGTCAAGGAAGCACCAAAGCCAGCCGAGGTAAAGGAAGCACCGAAGCCAGTCGAGGTCAAGGAAGCACCGAAGCCAGCCGAGGTTAAGGAAGCACCGAAGCCAGCTGAGGTCAAG
>ONAI01000109.1 GCA_900315755.1 uncultured Ruminococcus sp. | reverse complement strand
TGTTCGATGTCAAGGCTCAGACAGACGAGACAATGACATATGCACAGATGAAACAGTACCTGCAAAATCAGCGGATAATCTACGATCAGCTGCTGGAACAGGGAAAGGAGATTCAGGAGCAGACGTCACAGAACGTGACGGCAGAGGTATCGAAGCTGGATCAGACGGCGAAGGACCTCGTCTCACAGGCTGGGAGGCTGAACGAGCAGACCTTATCGCAGCTGAAATGCTCCGAAGAGCAGAGCAGAAGTCACGGCTTCAGACTGCTCCGACTGGTGGTGTTGATAGAAGTGCTGCACCTGATATCGTCAGTGGCATTGCTGCTGTGGCTTCGATGATTGAGGACGAGCCTGCCGATGACACCGAGTACGCTCGGGAACACGTTGACCGCAAGGCACTCGCCGAGGAACGAGAGCGAAAGGAAGCTCACGGAATACACATGGGATAAGCTATGACTCCCTGAATCAGGGACTCAACTAACTCAGGGATAAAACGTCCGTGAGTTATTATTCGTAGCTGGGCTACCGTAACGGTACTTGAAGTCCGAAACAGGACTGCACTCATTCCCAGCTCAGGATAGAGTTCCCATAATGGACATTCGTTATGGCGGGATGTAATATCCCGTCACGACGATGGGGTGGTGAATCGCCACCTCGCCACCTGAGTCGGCGAATCGCAGGGGCAGCAAAGGGGTGTCCAAAACGGACTGAGCTGATGTATGGAAACACGACGTCAGCTCACGGTGAACGCCGCGTTCACCGCACTGCACCGCTCTGATTCGGGGCAGGTGGTGAACAGATTGCTCAGTACCGACAGGCGTTGCTGAAACGGCAGCACCTTCAAATCATCCGTATCGGAAGGTATGAGCTGACAGAACATTTCGTTCGGTCAGACTATGGAGTAACGAAACGTGACTCCAGCTCATCCCCCAAAAGGGTGTCATGAAACGGTGCTGTTGACAAACCCTCGACATAGAGAGCTGAATGTGGTATAATAAAAGTACCGAAAGTGAGGTAGCAGCAATGTTAAAAAGAGCCGAAAGCAGGCAAATGAAAATGTCATTTGTAACCCTTGAAGAACTAATGCCGCAAGAGCATTTTCTTCGAGATCTGGATAGACTTGTAGACTTTGATTTCATTTATGACAAGGTCGCTGATTTGTATTCAAATACAGGAAGACCTTCGATTGATCCTGTTGTAATGATAAAAATGCTGCTGATTGGATATATCTACGGTATCGATTCTGAGCGTAAGCTTGAACAGGAGATCACCGTAAATATTGCTTACCGCTGGTTCTTAGGAATTGACTTTGATGAACGTGTTCCGGATCACTCAACTATCTCACAGCTTCGTCGCAGAAAATTTGATGGTACAACAATTTTTAGAGATGTCTTTGATGAGATCGTTCGTAAGTGCTTCGAGGCAGGTCTTATTGACGGAAAGCTCCTTCTGACTGACTCTACGCACATCAAGGCAAATGCACGTAATGACCTGCGTGAAGTTATTGAAGTACCTGATACTCCAAGTGAATATATACAGAAGCTTGATCGTGAGGCATATGAACTCGGTCTTATCAAAGAGCCTGTTGAATACGATACTACTAAAACTAAAGAGATTACCAAAAGCGTTACAGATCCTGAATGCGGACTTATGAAGCGTCCGGGAAAACCTACAGGATTTCACTATCTGAATCATCAGACCTGCGATTCAAAGCATGGAATGATTACTGATGTTTTTGTTACTGCTGGAAATATCAAGGATTCTGTTCCTCACGTTAAGCGAATCGAGTACCAAATTGAAAAATTCTGTTTCAATCCTGATGCAATCTGTGCGGATGGCGGATATGACAGTCGAGAAGTATATGAAGCAATGATAAAAAAAGATATTGCAGCATATATACCGCAACGAGAGAAACCTACTCCTAACTGTAATTATACTGAAGAATACTCGCCAAATAATTTCATATATGATACCGACAATGATTGTTATCTTTGTCCCGCAGGGAGAATACTAAAGTATTCATCTTATTGCAAAGGTAAAGGCGTAAAACGTTATGCTGCCAAAAAATCAGAGTGTCAAAACTGTCCACATAAGGAAAAATGTATAGGTAAGTCGAAAATTGGAAGACGGATTGAACGTCATCTTCATGAAGAAGCCAAAGAAAAACAAATGCAACATGCCGGAACGCCTGAGTACTATGAAGCTATGCGGCTACGAAAAATATGGTGCGAGGGAAATTTCTCTCATCAAAAAGAACGACATAATTTAAGACGCACTCGAAAGAGGGGCATTGAACGAGTTACCGAGCAATGCCTCTTATCGGCATGCGCCTTAAACTTAAAAAGGCTTGTAGAGATACTATTTTTACATCAATATTCAGTTATTATTTCAGTCCGAAAGCTATTCGGGCTGTTTTTTATTGTAAAAATACCAGTTTGTCAACAGCACCGAAACGTGACACCCTTTGCGGCAAGGGTATCGTGAAATCCGATGCGCTTGTAGTGCTTCTGCTCAGTATCAACAGCGAACATTCAGTGGTTCTGATGAATGGATTTCGACGGCGAGCTGTGGTATGATTGTTGGTCAGGAGGTGACCGCGGCAATGAAGTTGCAGGATCTATACTATGGAAACGTCATACCGTGTCAGCACGATGTGAGAAGGGACTCCGACTATGCAAAGCGAAGTCTGGAGCTGCTCGAAATGTGCGACACATTGGAGAAAAGACTGTCGGATGAAGATAAGAAGCTGCTGAACAAGGTAACGGATATGCAGGGAATGCTGTCCGAAACGATGGTAGCGGAGAGCTACATACAGGGATTTCGTGACTGTGCCGAACTGATAACTGATGTGATGTTCGGAAGGAGCGAGAATCTGAAATAACAACATAACAATTATACGGAAAGGGTACGGTAAAACACCGTACCCATTTTCATATCAAAGGGAGCGGCTAACTACCGCTCTCTTAATAATTCAAAAGGAGAAAGTTAAAATGAACAATGCAGATCATACGAGAAACACAAGCGAAAGAATAACAGGAGGAACGAATGAGATA
>ONAI01000004.1 GCA_900315755.1 uncultured Ruminococcus sp. | reverse complement strand
AACATTACTTCTCAGACATTCCTGCAATATAAATTTCAAAAGTGTTGCAAAAGTCACTATTATAATATATAAATTTATGCTATAATAATTGTGTAAGAAATTGCAAATAATAAGAAACGAGGGAAACTCCAATGAACAATGTAACTAATGATATAAAATATATAGGTGTAAACGATCACGAAATTGATCTTTTTGAAGGACAGTATGATGTACCGAATGGTATGGCTTATAACTCATATGTCATCATCGACGAAAAGATCGCCGTTTTCGATACAGTAGACGGAAATTTCACTGAAGAATGGCTCGCAAATATCAAGGAAGCTATCGGTGAACGTCAGACTGATTACCTCATCGTTCAGCACATGGAACCCGACCATTCCGCTAATATTCTCAATTTTATAAATGCTTATCCGGACGCTAAAATAATCGGAAACTCCAAGACCTTCGCAATGATGTCGAACTTCTTCGACGGACTTGATCTCACTGATAAGAAGATAGAAGTCAAGGACGGCGAAAGCCTTTCACTCGGCAAGCACG
The DNA here is from genome assembly GCA_900315755.1 of uncultured Ruminococcus sp. Classification (GTDB taxonomy): domain Bacteria; phylum Bacillota; class Clostridia; order Oscillospirales; family Ruminococcaceae; genus Ruminococcus. The sequence goes on along the minus strand of ONAI01000004.1, from coordinate 48,543 downwards.
AACTCACATTCATATTTGCTCCTATGGTTCACTGGCCGGAGGTAATGTTCACTTACGACAGCACAGATAAGGTGCTTTTCTCCGCCGACGCTTTTGGTAAATTCGGAGCACTTGATGCCGATGAGGACTGGGCTTGTGAAGCTCGCCGCTACTATTTTGGTATCGTAGGAAAATACGGTGTTCAGGTACAGAATGTCCTCAAAAAGGCTGCTGCTCTCGACATTAATATTATTTGTCCGCTCCACGGACCTGTCCTTAGCGAGGATCTTCCATACTACCTCGGACTCTATAATACATGGTCAAGCTACGGCGTTGAGTCAGAGGGCATTTTCATCGCTTATACATCCGTTTACGGCAATACAAAAAATGCTGCTGAACTTCTCAGAGACAAGCTTCTCGAAAAAGGCTGCCCAAAGGTAGCTATCGCTGATCTTGCGCGCGAGGATATGGCTGAATCAGTTGAGGACGCTTTCCGCTATGGCAAACTCGTTATCGCTACAACTACCTATAACGCTGATATTTTCCCTTTCATGAAGCATTTTATCCTCGACCTTACTGAACGCGGCTACCAGAACCGTACTATCGGTATCATTGAAAACGGAAGCTGGGCTCCTACCGCTGCAAAGGTAGTTAAGACCATGTTTGAGAAATCCAAGAATATAAGCTGGACTGAAACGACAGTAACAGTTAGATCTGCCGTTAAGGCTGAAAATATCGCTCAGATAGAAGCACTTGCAGATGAACTTATGAAGTAAGGGAGCAGCGCTCCCGGAAAAGGAGTGATACTATGAAGATAACCCTGAATCCCGACAAGGAAGTTGTTGACAGAATCAAAGAAGGACTTAAAATGAAGGACGGTTATTGTCCATGCAGGCTCGCCAAAACACCCGAGAATAAGTGTATGTGCAAGGAGTTCCGCGACCAGATAGCCAATCCGGACTTTGAAGGCTTCTGCCACTGTATGCTCTACTACAAATCAAAGGAGGACTAACATGAACGAGATAGTTATAACAAAAGATAATTTTGATGAAGAAGTCCGCAACTATAAGGGTATGCCAATACTCCTCGATTTTTGGGCAAGCTGGTGCGGTCCGTGTATGATGCTCGCACCTGTCATTGAAGAGATAGCTGACGAATACGCAGGAAAGATCAAGGTCGGCAGTGTCAACGTGGACGAGCAGCCGGAGCTGGCAGCCGCTTTCAAGGTTGAAAGCATTCCGATGCTGGTTGTCGTCAAGGACGGCGGTATCGTAAATCAGGCTGTTGGCTATCGTTCAAAAGCTGATGTTATAAAAATGCTGGGCTTATAATGATATTTGATGAGCGGTTTCTGCCGCTCATTTTTATTGACAAATCAGAACTCTCATGATATAATAATAAAAATTTTATGGGAGGTAACATCATGATCATACAACGCTTCAATAATACCGACGCTGCTTCAACCTCATCTATGATAGCAAATACTCTTCGTACCTGCAACACAAAGGACTACACTCCTGAGCTTATGGAGGAATGTATAAAAAGTCTCTCTCCGGATAATCTCATCAACCGTGCAAGTTGGATGCACTTCTATGTAGTCAAAGAAAATGAAAAGATCATCGGCTGCGGCGGTATCGGACCATACTGGGGCAAAAATGATGAGAGCAGTCTTTTTACTATATTCGTCGATGCAGACCGTCATGGCGAAGGTATCGGCAGACTTATCATGAATACTCTTGAACAGGATGAGTTTTTCCTACGAGCAAAGCGTATAGAGATACCATCCTCAATAACCGCGCTGAACTTCTATAAAAAGTTCGGCTACGATCACAAAAAAGGCTTTGAAGAGCCGGATGAAGAACAGATATACCGTCTTGAAAAATACAGGTGATTATACTGCCTCTGAGAGGGTATAATACTATTGGGGTGATAGTATGCTGCAATTTCTGATAGGCTCGATGTTTGGCGGAACAGTCGGAGTGGTCGCAATGTGTCTGTGTACAGCAGCCAAGTGGAGCGATGACTATACAAACATCAAATAGATCAACGTGATATAAAACTGAAAGCCATACCATTTCTGATTTATGTTCTGAAACGGTATGGCTTTTTTTACATTGACATCAATGTTGTGTTATGATATAATGTGTACTGAAATAATTCTGTATCAGGAGGTATATATGAGATTAGACGGTTTTGGACTGTTTGTTGAGGATATGGCGAAAATGATTCGTTTTTACAGGGATGTACTCGGCTTCGAGATAAAAGAATCAGAGGATACATCAAATGTTTATCTTGTGAAAGACGGTACTTTATTCCTGCTGTACGGCAGAAAAGATTTTGAGAAGATGACAAACCGCAGATATGACTACATCAAAGGAATTAACGGACATTCTGAAATTGCTCTATATGTTGACACTTTTGAAGAAGTTGACAGCGCATTTAAAAATGCCGTAAATAAAGGTGCTGTTCCTGTTCTTGAACCGGAACTTGAACCCTGGGGACAAAGAACCTGCTATATTGCAGATCCCGAAGGCAATCTCATCGAAATCGGTTCATGGAATAAACCATACGAGAATAAAGATTAATGAAGCCATATCAATACAAATATCATAACAGAATATATAAGCCCCGGAACATAGTCCCGGGGCTGTTTTTATACTATTACTTCTTTTCTGGTACTTTTATGATGTCCTTACGCATATAGGACTGGAGTGCCTTAGGAATACGGATGCTTCCATCTTCATTGAGGTTATTTTCAAGGAACGCGATCAGCATTCTTGGCGGTGCAACAACGGTATTATTAAGAGTATGAGCGAAATATTTATTGCCGTCTGCGCCCTTAACGCGGATACCGAGACGTCTTGCCTGAGCGTCACCGAGGTTAGAACAGCTTCCAACCTCAAAATACTTCTTCTGACGCGGTGACCATGCCTCAACGTCGATAGACTTCACCTTCAGATCAGCGAGGTCTCCTGAACAACATTCAAGAGTACGCACCGGAATATCAAGTGTGCGGAAAAATTCAACTGTATAGCTGTAAAGCTTATGAAACCAATCCATTGAATCCTCAGGCTTGCAGACAACTATCATTTCCTGCTTCTCGAACTGGTGTATACGATAAACACCGCGCTCTTCTATACCGTGAGCACCTACTTCCTTACGGAAGCAAGGAGAATAGCTTGTAAGAGTCTTAGGAAGCTCTTCCTCAGGAAGGATCGTATCAATAAACTTACCTATCATAGAATGCTCAGAAGTACCGATGAGATAGAGGTCTTCACCCTCTATCTTGTACATCATACCTTCCATTTCAGCAAAGCTCATAACACCTGTAACAACGTCGCTGCGGATCATGAAAGGCGGAATGTAATAAGTGAAGCCCTTATCTATCATGAAATCTCTTGCATAGGAAAGTATACAGGACTGGAGCTGTGCAATATCACCGCAGAGGTAATAGAATCCGTTACCGCTTGTTTTTCTTGCACTGTCGAGGTCGATACCGTTCACATTCTCCATAATGTCAACATGGTATGGAACTTCAAAATCAGGAACAGCAGGCTCTCCGAAGCGTTCAACCTCAACGTTTTCGCTGTCATCCTTGCCTATCGGTACACTCTCGTCAATGATATTCGGGATAACGAGCATTATCTCACGTATATCAGCTTCGAGCTTGACCTCAAGCTGTTCAAGTTCTTCAAGCTTCTTACCGATCTCAGCGACCTCAGCCTTAACTTTTTCAGCCTCGTCCTTCTGACCGTTCTTCATATATCCGCCGATCTCTTTGCTCTTAACATTACGCATATTGCGGAGATTATCGCATTCAAGCTTTGTCTCACGGAACTGCTTATCGAGTTCGATAACCTTGTCAACGAGTTCAATTTTCTGATCCTGAAATTTCTTCTTTATGTTCTCTTTAACGAGCTCAGGATTTGTTCTGATAAGTTTAATGTCTAACATTTTAAAAACTCCTTTTATTAATCATTTGCAAGCTTTTCTGCAAGCGCTGCAAGATCTTCTTTATCATAAAATTCAAGGATGAGAGCACCCTTATTTTTGCCGTAATCTACCTTTACCTTGCGTCCGAGACGCTCATTGAGTGAAAGCTCCATTTCAACGAAATAGTTATCTATTCTCTTATCGCTGCTTCGGTCATCACTATGATCCTCAGTTGACTTCTGTGCAGCGCGTTCTACCTGACGCACTGTAAGTCCGCCCTCAGCAGCTTTCAAAGCAGTAGCAATGAGGAGTTCCTCATTTTCAAAGCCAAGCAGAGCACGTCCATGACCTGCCGAGATCTCACCGTTATCAAGCATTTTAACAACTCTTTCTGGAAGTGAGAGAAGTCTCACTGAGTTTGCAACAGCTGAACGCGATCTTCCAACCATTTTTGCAATCTTATCCTGAGTCATACCATACTTTTCAATGAGTTTGTTATAACCGGCAGCCTCTTCGATAGGGTTGAGGTTCTCACGCTGAAGATTCTCGATAATTGCAATCTGCATTGTCTCAGCATCTGAGAGCTCGCGAATATTTACCGGAACTTCATCAAGACCAAGCATTCTTGCAGCTCTCCATCTGCGCTCACCGGCAACTATCTGATAACCGCCGGAACTTATAGGACGCACAAGGATAGGCTGAAGCATACCATGTTCACGTATAGAATCCGCAAGAGCCGAAATAGCCTCTTCACTGAAATTCTTACGCGGCTGATTGCGATTTGGCTCTATTTCAGTAGTACGCAGAGTTTTCTTTACCTGAACATCATTAGTGTTGTCAAGAAACAGCGTATCAAGACCAATGCCTAAACCACCTTTTGCCATAAGCATAATTCATCCGAAGCGGATGATTCTCCTTTCCAAATTACTTTTTTCTTTTAAAGCTGAAAATTTTCTTTTTCTTAGGTATCACAAGAGACTCTCCGAGAATCTCATGCCCAAGCAGCTCATAAGCCTCAGCCCCCTTAGAGGATTTATCATAATACATTACCGGCTTTCCGTGGCTCGGAGCTTCGGAAATACGCACATTACGCGGTATTTTAGTCTTGAAGACCTTATTTTCAAAGTATTTCTCAACCTCAGAAACGACGTCATTTGCAACATTAAGTCTGCCGTCGAACATAGTGAACAGAATACCCTCGATTTCCATAGCCGGATTGTAATTTGCTTTAACAATTTTGATAGTATTTACAAGCTGAGATAATCCTTCAAGTGCATAGAATTCCGCAAGCATGGGTACAATTATTGAATCACAGGCAACAAGACCGTTTATAGTAATAGTACCAAGTGCAGGCGGACAATCAATGAATATATAATCGTAATCTGATTTGACTGTTAGAAGCTGCATTTTCAGCCTGTTCACGCGGTTTTCAAAATTAGCGAGTTCTATTTCACATCCAGCAAGATCTTCTGTTGCCGGAACAAGACTTACATTGGCATATTCAGTATAAATAGCAGTATCCTGAATTCTCGTCTTACCTGTAATAACATCATATGTAGTTGATTCAACGGATTTTTTCTTTATACCGAAGCCAGTGGTAGTATTACCCTGTGGATCAGAGTCCACACAAAGCACCTTAAAGTCGCGTGAACCAAGATAAGCAGCCAGGTTTACAACAGTTGTAGACTTACCGACGCCGCCCTTTTGATTAGCAACAGCAATAATTTTGCCCATATGATCTTCCTTTCTTTCGCAGTATGATACTATTATACCACTTTTAATTGCTGTTGTAAATACAAAGAACGGAAATTTATAAATAAATGTTTCACGTGAAACATTTTTAGCGAGTGTTTCACGTGAAACATTTCTTACTGTCTATGCTGAATTGGGATGCGTACTCTATATTCAATGTAATCCTCACTTTGAATCTTCTTTGAATCCGCAGAAATACCAGCAGCCTGCATATTCTCAACAGCCTTATTGATAGTATTTACAAAGCTCAGAACATTCTGAAATATCTTTGAATGTTTCTTGCCGCTGCTTTTTATCACGCGATCATTTATGTAATCATCTATCAATTTTTCAGTACGCTCTACATTTAATGATTCCTTGATGATTTTGTCAATTATAAGCATTCTTTCTTCCGGAGAAGCGAGCCTAAGAAGAGATCTTGCGTGGCGTTCAGTCAGATTATGACTCATGATAATATCACGTTCAGTCTCGGTTAGACGCAGCAGTCTCAATTTATTTGCAATTGTACTTTGAGCTTTACCAAGCTTTGAAGCTGCCTCTTCCTGTGTCATACCGTAATATGAGATCAGTTTTTCAATTGCGATTGCCTCCTCAAAAAATGAAAGATCCTGACGCTGTATGTTTTCAATCAATGCAAGAATGGCAGAATTCCGCTCTGATATGTCGAGGACAATGCACGGAACAGCTGCAAATCCACAAATCTTAGCGGCACGAAGTCTGCGCTCACCGGCAATCAGTTCATACTTTCCGGCTCTTCTGCGAACGGTGAGAGGCTGCAATATTCCATTCTGAGAAATCGACTGTGCAAGTGAAACAATATCACATTCCGCAAATTCTCTGCGCGGTTGATGAGGATTAGGCACGATTCTGTCAACGCTTACCTCAACTACCTTATTTACGTATTTTTCTTTTGAAATTCCTAAAAATCCAGACATTTTAAAACCTCACAAATATTATTTTGAGTATCCTCATTAACAATAATAGCACTGTCCGGAAATAATTACCACACAAAAATACCGCTAAAACTCGACATTTTAGCGGTATTAACAATATTATTCTATATATTCAAAGCAGTTTCTTCTTGATCTGACTGCTATTGCGCGGATATTTTGACGAAGTCTGCGATATTTTATCTATAATAATTATTCGCCTTTCATCAGTTTCAAGTCCGTATGCTATATCGTCCTTTAACGCTCCGCCAAGCAGTTTTACAGCATTCATACCGGCAGAAATATCCTCAGAAGGACCTTTCATTGACAAGAATTGTCCTCCTACTTTAACAAAAGGCAGACACAATTCACTAAGCAGCGACATATTAGCTACTGCTCTTGCACAAGAAACATCAAATTTTTCACGGTACTCAGTCTTTTTACCGTAGTCCTCAGCACGTCCATGAATAAACTCTGCTTCAATTTCAAGCATTTCACACAAATTTTGAAGGAAAACAATTCTCTTATTCAAGCTGTCCAGAAGTGTTATGCTTATATCAGGTCGGTAGAGTTTCAGCGGTACAGAAGGGAAACCAGCACCTGTTCCAACATCAATAATTGACGCGTTCTGTGGTATATTCGCATATTTGCAAAGCAAAATGCTGTCAATAAAATGCTTTATAAGTATTTCATCAGGCTGGGTTATTGCAGTAAGGTTGACATTTTCATTGTAGCTTACAAGATACTGTGCGTAATTGTCTAATTTATTATATGTACTATGATCTAATGTAAGGCCATACTGCTCAAATTTTGAGCAAGATAATTCAAATTCAGGCAGCATTTTACTTCTCCTTAGATTTTTGCAGCCACACAGACAGCAATGAAACATCAGCTGGTGACACACCAGAAATACGTGAAGCCTGACCAATTGAAAATGGCTGAAGCTTATTCAACTTCTCGACAGCCTCAAGTCTTAGACCTCTAACTTGGCTATAATCAGTGTTTTCAGGAAGCTTTACGTTTTCAAATTTACGCATAAGCTCAATCTGATCCAACTGCTTAGATATGTAGCCTTCATATTTTATCTGAAGATCAACCTGTTCACAAACGTCATCAGGAAGGAGAGGTCTGTTCTTATCAAAAGCTGCAATATCGTCATAATTCAGCTGAGGACGTCTAATGAGATCAGCTAATTTACAGCCTGTTGTAAGAATAGAAGTACCCTTACTCTCAAGAAAAACATTCAAGCTGTCACTTGGTGCAATATTAGTAGTTTTTACACGATGGATTTCTTCATCAGTCAGCCTGATTTTTTCCATAAGCCGCTCATATCTCGCATCGGAAATCAGTCCGAGTTTATGACCAATAGGAGTAAGGCGCTGATCTGCATTATCCTGCCTCAAAACAAGCCTGTACTCACTTCTGGAAGTCATCATCCTATAAGGATCTGAGCATCCTTTAGTAACAAGATCATCAACAAGCGTACCAATATATGAACTTGCTCTGTCGAGGATCATTGGCTCACGATTTTTTATTTTCAAAGCAGCATTTATGCCTGCAACTATTCCTTGTGCTGCCGCTTCTTCGTATCCAGAGCTGCCATTGAACTGTCCTGCGCCATAAAGTCCTTTGATTTTTTTAAACTCAAGAGTAGGCAGAAGCTGTGTTGGATTGCAGCAATCATATTCAATTGCGTATGCAGGACGCATTATCTCAACATCCTCAAGTCCGTCTATTGTCTTTAAAAAAGCGAGCTGAACGTCCTCTGGCAGCGATGATGACATTCCCTGTAAATAGTATTCTTCTGTTGTAAGCCCCATCGGCTCTACGAACAACTGATGTCTTGGCTTATCAGAAAATCTCACAATTTTGTCCTCGATTGACGGACAATATCTTGGTCCAACACCTTCAATTTTTCCCGAGTATAAAGGCGATCTGTCGAGGTTTGCAAGTATCACTTCATGTGTTTTACTGTTAGTATAAGTAACGTAGCATGAGACTTTATTATCAAGAGTAGCAGGATCAGTTTCAAATGAAAACGGAGTTATTTGCTGATCTCCGTCCTGACGTTCCATAATGTCAAAGTTTATACTTCTTTTATTAACACGGCAGGGAGTACCTGTTTTAAAACGGCGAAGCTCAACTCCGCAGTCAGTAAGACTTTTTGAAAGATACTTGCTTGGCAATGCGGAATCAGGTCCGCTTTCGTATGATTTTTCGCCGATGTGAATTTTACCTTTAAGGTAAGTACCTGTGGAAATTATGACAGCTTTCACAGAATATTCAGCACCGAGCGATGTTCTTATCCCGGAAATTTTTCCGTCCTCTACAATAATTTCAGCAACTTCAGCTTGCTTTACGAACAGATTCTGCTGCTTTTCACATACTTCCTTCATATAATTATGGTACTTCACACGATCTGCTTGTACTCTTAAACTGTGCACAGCCGGACCTTTACCACGATTCAACATTCTGCTCTGAATGAAGCATTTATCCGCAACTTTTCCCATTTCACCGCCAAGTGCGTCTATTTCACGAACGAGATGACCTTTCGCAGTACCGCCAATTGACGGGTTACATGGCATATTTGCAATTTGGTCAAGTGAAATTGTAAACATGACCGTTTTGCATCCAAGCCGCGCAGAAGCAAGCGCTGCCTCAACACCAGCATGACCTGCGCCGACAACAGCAACATCAAATTCGCCCATATTGTAATTCATCTTATCACTCCTTTTGTTTCACGTGAAACACTATTTGCCGACACAGAATCTTGAAAATACCTCATCAACAACAGAATCAGTAATTTTTTTGCCCGTAAGTTCAAGCAGAGACTGCTCCGCTTCATCGATCAGGACATTAACAGCATCGAGAAGTTCGCCGGAATCAATGGCAGCAATTGCACTTTCAATAGATGACACAGCTTTGTCTATACAGCATTTCTGTCGTTCATTAGCTGCCGAAACAGTATTGAAAGAAGCCTCATTCAGCATAAATATGTTTTCAATAGCAGATTTTAATTCAGAAATACCGGTATTTTCTTTGGCTGATAAATATACGAATTGTATATTACTATCTTTAAAAATTGAAGTATCAAGCTTTAGATCAATATCATTTTTATTGATTACTGCTACTGTATTTTTATTATTAATTTTATTAATTAAATATAAATCGTCCTCGGTCAGCGGACAACCGCCATCAAAAACAGCAATTACAAGTTCAGCTGAATCAATCATTTTTTCAGCCATTTCAACTCCGATACCCTCGATCACATCGTCAGTATTCCTGATACCGGCAGTATCAGAAAGGCGAAGTACAATATCTCCGAGGCGAACAGTTTCCTCAACGATGTCGCGTGTAGTACCGGCAATATCAGTAACAATACTTCTCTGAACTCCGCTCAATGAATTGAAAAGGGTAGACTTTCCAACATTTGGTCTTCCAACAATAGCAGTCATAATACCTTCGCGGATAATTCTTCCGGCATCGTAATTCTGAACAAGCGACGAAAGCTCTTTGCGGACATCCACAAGAACCTTTTTCAGATTCTCAGGCTCAACAGCAGGAATGTCCTCTTCCGGATAATCAGCCCACGCAGCAAGGTCACCGAGTATCTTGATAAGCTTTCCCGAGCACTTGTCTGCAAGCTTAAAAGCAGCACCATCACGAAGTTCTTCCGCCATTTTTAATTCGCGTTCACTCTTAGCTGAAATAACATCCATAACAGCCTCAGCCTGAGTGAGATCAAGCTTACCATTTAAAAACGCACGTTTAGTAAATTCGCCCGGCATAGCATTATCAGCACCATTATTAATCAGGGTGCGAAGAATACGTCTCGTTACATATATTCCCCCATGACACGAGATCTCGGCAGTATTCTCGCCGGTATAACTGTGAGGCGCACGAAATACAGTCAATATACAGTCATCAAGACGTTCATCACCGTCAGACGCATATCCGTAAGCGCAGGTATAGCCCTCCATATCAACAGCCTTTTTTCCGCTCACAGACGTAAATACTTTATCAGCGATCTCCAATGCTTTTTCGCCGGAGATCCTTATCACTGCGATACCGCCGGTTGCATCCGGAGTTGAAACAGCAGCAATCGTTGACAAATCTATCACTCCTAAAAAAACAACGGCAAAGCTGCCGTTGAATAAAGTATTCGGGGACGGACGAGCCGTCCCTGCAAATTAAAGTTCGATCTTTCCGTAGAGACCGCCTTCCATATTATCTTCCGGCTTAGGTCTCTTGTAGTCCTTTTCAAAGCTCGTAGAAAGGTCAACAGACTTTCTCTCCATTGTTACCTCTCTGTCACGATTTCTTGAACCGCCTCTGCGATCGTTTCTTCTGCCGCCTCTGCGGTCATCACGACGTCTGTCGTTTCTTCTCGGATTATTTGAAGAAATGATTATCTTTCTGTAAGGCTCTTCTCCTACTGAACGTGAAGAAACACCCTCAATATTAGAAATAGCAGAATGGATAACTCTTCTCTCATAAGGATTCATTGGCTCAAGCGGCTGTGATCTTCCTGTTCTGAGAACCGACTTAGCTACCTTTGCAGCAAGCTGTTCGAGAGTTTCTTTTCTCTTATTTCTGTAACCGAGACAATCAATAGTAATTCTGTAATAGTCCTTATCGCCCTTATTAGCGATGATAGAGCAGAGGTACTGTATAGCATCGAGAGTTTCACCTCTTCTGCCGATTATAGTACCGTTATTATCGCTCTCGATATTGATTATAGCACCTGATTCATTCTGATATATCTTATATTCAGCGTCAACACCGATAGCTCTGAGGATGCTTGTGATATAGTCTCTTGCAAGCTTTACCTTAGGATTAATAAGGCTCTCATCCTCAATGAGGGTGAAGTTATCAAGTGAATACTCTTCATCATCGTCATGAACATCAGCAGCCGGAGCTGTTTCAGCAGCTGTTTCAACTGCTTTTTCTTCATCCTTCTTGACATCAGCAGCAGCTGTCAATGTGATCTTAGGCTGTTCGCTGACAGTTTTTTCCGGAGCAGCTTTTTTAACAGTCTCTTCTGATTTCTTTTCAGGAGCGGCTGTTTTCTTCTCAGATGAAGCGATAGTAGCTTTTACCTTTGCATCCTTAGCGCCGAGACCAAAAAGACCTTTTTTACCTTCATCAACGATCTCAAATCTGATCTCTTTAATGTCCTTGCCGAATTTCTTAGCTGCGAGTTCTTTTGCTTCTTCAACTGTTTTTGCTGTAAAAATTTCAGTCATTATTATACCTCCCTGAGGAATCAATCCTCATCAATATCATTATCATCGTAGACATCGCCGTATTTTTCAGCCATACGCTTTCTTGCTTCTTTGATCTTATCGCGGTTATACTTATTCATTTCAGAACGTGAAGCCTTGTCGCCGTTAGACTTTTTACCGTTTTTACCAGAATTCTGCTGATTAGCGAGCTCCTGCTGTTCGAGCATTCTCTGCATAAATGTTTTCTTCTCAGGATGTTTTTCAGCATAAATACGTGCTTTTTCTTTTTCCTTCTCATTGATCGCCTCAGTACGTTCGGGAGTAAAATAGTGGTTGAGGGCGAAAGTAATAAAGAATGAAAAGAGTGCGGACCATATCCAGTAGAAACCAACACCGGCAGGAACACTGTAAGCAAACCATACAGAAATGAGCGGCATGAAATACATCATGAATGTAAGACAGCCGTTGCTCTGCATATTAGGATTTACCTTTCTCTGATGGATCTGACTGTATACTGATGCAATAAGCTGTGCAAGACCTGCACAGATAGGAATAGAGAAGAGAACGATAGATTCTCTGCTTGACCAATCAACATGGATCGAAGGGACTTTACCGAGATTTGCGCCGAATATAGTGAAGTTATCGCTGAATTCCCTAACTTTTGTACGGAATTCTCCATCGAGGAGACCTGAATACTTTGAAGGCTCATCATTAAGATCATTCATAATGACAAGCTCACCTCTGAGGTTGCTCAGCTTAGTACCTGCAATAGCAGCAGCTTCTTTTCTTATACCCTTAGAGAATCTGAGGATATGTGTTATAGGCTTATAAACAACGTCCAGCACACCGAAGAGAAGGAACATCTGGATAAATGCCGGGAGACAGCTTCCCATAGGATTGATGCCTTCCTGGATATAAAGCTTCTGCTGTTCTTCCTGAAGTCTCTGCGGATTGTTTGAATAGCTTTTGCGAAGCTTTTCAAGTTTAGGTGTAAGCAGCTGCATACGAGCAGCATTTTTCTGTGTTTTGAAGTTTACCGGAAGAAGAATTATTTTCGTAACGATAGTAAAAACGATTATCGAAACAGCATAGTTCTGGAAGATACGGTAAATCAGCATCATAAGGTATCCGAAAGGGATACCGATAATATCATAAATTGCGTTCAATATTTATCCCTCTTAATTAGTTTTATTGTCTTCTTCACATTCAAAAGAATGTATATCTGTGTGATCGCAGCTTTGTGCTCTGAACGTAAATTTTTCAGGAACAGGATCAAATCCGCCCATTGACCACGGATTGCATCTGAGTATTCTCCATCCTGCGAGCAGAAAACCTCTGAAGAAACCAAATTTTCTGAAAGCTTCCATTGCATAGGCACTGCACGTAGGGTGATACTTGCATTTAGCCGGAAAGAACGGTGAGATACATTTCTGATAGAACTTTATCAGAAGCATAGCCAGATATTTCATCTGTTATTCTTTCCGCCAGCCGGAAAGCTCCTGAACATTTTCTGTATCTCCTTAACTCCGTGCTTTTCCATATAGCCGCAGTATTCCTGAGACTTTATACTGCATATCGGCTCTCTTGCAACTATTACTATATCTATGCCGACAGGTATATCTACCTCATATTGACGATAAGCAAGGCGGATAAGTCTTTTTGCTCTGTTCCTGTGAACAGCGTTTCCGATTTTCTTTCCGGCAGTTATACCAAGACGATTAAATGATCTGCCATTAGGTCTGACATAGATAACAGAATATCTTGAGGCAGAATATCTGCCTTTCTTATAAAGAGTCAGAAAGTCTCTGTTTTCATTCAAAATTTCCGTATAAAGCATAAAAATACCATCGTAATTAACAAAAAAGACCACAAAAATAGATTTTGTGGTCAGCGTCGTCAGTGAGTTAATCTTGCTCTGCCCTTAGATCTTCTACGAGCTAAAACCTTTCTGCCGTTCTTAGTAGCCATTCTCTTCATAAAGCCGTGCTCTTTCTTTCTGTGGAGCTTCTTAGGCTGATATGTTCTTTTCATTATGAGATCCTCCTCTCTGAGCTTATGTTATACTTGAGAATATATGCGAAAATACGCAATATTCATATCGTTGTAGAATATGCCGGCATATTTGCCAACATTACACTAACCAATTATATATCAAAAATGTACTGATGTCAAGCAGTTTATGAAATTTTTCATAAAAAAGTGATATTTTCAGTTTTTTTACCAATATGTCCTGTCAGGGCAGCTCTTAAATTTCATCATATTGTCAATTTATGAATACAGGCAAAAAATGAACGATTTCCCACTGTTCAGAAGTTTTCAACAGCGATCGTGGCTTTTTTTCTCGAAATCAGGATGATTTTTAATGTGATTCAACACAGTTTTCAACAGTATGTCAATTTACGTGTGGAAAGAAAGTCTATTTTCTAATTCTTTGATATATAAAATCACTTGCAATTTCATCAGCGGTATGCTATAATATATGTATATTATTATTATAGGGAAGTATCGTTAATTTTTCTTTCCCATTATTATTTCGTACGGAGGTAAAATATGAATTCTTTTGAGGAAGTTTTTGAAAATGTTAAACAATACTGCCTTCAGAAAAATATCCCCGCAATCGCTATCACTACTTGGATTGACCAGATGAAACCCGTAAGCTTTAACGGTACAGACGCTGTATTCATCGTTCAGACAGATTTCCAGAGAGATATAGTTTTCAATAAATACGGCGATATTCTGAAAGAGGCTTTCTATAATATCCTCGGCTTTGAAGTTAATATCATCATCAACAGCGAAACAGATGAATCAAATAAGATCAAGGTTCCGACAGATGATGAACTCGAACAGAAACACGCTGAACTCGAAAAGACTTATAAATTCGCTAACTATGACTATACTTTCGATACCTTCATTGAAGGAAGATCAAATGAGTTTGCTCTTGCCTGCAGTAAGGCTGTTGCCAAGAACTGCGGCGTAAAAGCTGTTCCTGACTACAATCCGCTCTTCATATATGGTCCTTCAGGAATGGGAAAAACTCACCTTATCACAGCTATTGCAAACGAAGTCCGCAAAAATAATCCGGATTTCAATATCGTATATGTTACCAGTGAAACATTTGGCAGCGACCTCGTAAACGCTATAAATAACGGTCTCATATCAGATTTCCACGATAAATACAGAAACGCCGATATTCTTCTTATCGACGATATTCAATTCTTCTCAGGCAAGGAACGTATGCAGGAAGAATTCTTCCATACATTCTATAAGCTCCATCAGGACGGCAGACAGATCGTTATCACATCAGATAAGCCTCCGAAGGAGCTCCTCACTCTTGAAGAAAGACTCAGGACCAGATTTGAAGGCGGTCTTATCGCTGATATATCTGCCCCTGACTATGAAACAAGACTTGCTATAATCAACAGAAAATCTGAACTCCTTGAACTCAAAATGCCGAGCGAAGTGGCTGAATTCATGGCTAATCGCCTTAAATCCAACATTCGTCAGCTTGAAGGCGCTGTTGTACGTCTCAAGGCTCTCAATCACTTTGCAGGAAGCCCGATAACAATTTCTATGGCTCAGAGCGTCATCAGGGATGTGCTTACAGATGAGCAGCCTATACCTATCACAGTTGAGAAGATCATCTCAGAGGTATCAACTGTTTACGGCGTTTCAGCTGAAGATATACGTTCTAACAAGCGTTCATCACAGATCTCGATAGCACGTAAAGTAGCTATTTTCGTAGTTCGTGAGATAACAGGTATGCCGCTTGCTTCTATCGGTACTGAGTTCGGCGGAAGAGATCATTCAACTATCGTTTACTCAGTTACAAGCGTTTCTGACGCAATGGAAAAAGATTCCAACCTTAAAAACCTTGTTGATGACATCATAAAGAATATCAGAGATAAGAGCAAAGCATAATTGTTGAAAACTCGCTCAATCAACACAGTTTTCAACAATGTGTTTAAAGTAATTTTGAATACAGATCTTCTATTTACGAAGAATTATTTCCATGTGAATTTTTACTTTCCACATTTTTTAATTTTCAACACTAACATTTTCCGGATCAGAAAAAACGATCTCATAATTGCCATACATAATTCAACATAAATCTCAACTTCTGCTTAACACGGTTTAACCTATTCAACAGAAAACAGGTCACATCAAAAAGTTTCCTACATTTTTCAAAGATCCGGCAACATACCCTTGTGGACGAGTTTGAAACAATATATAGCCATATAAAGCCTGTCTCAACTTTTCCACCGCCCCTATAACAACAACAATATATTTATTTATATATTACTATAATTTATTCTGGCATAACACATCTTTTTCAGAAGCCGGATGGCTTCACCTATCACCGGAGGTAATTTTATAATGAAATTCATTTGCAGTAAAGACGAACTCAGTGAAGCTATCGGATATGTTTCAAAAGCAGTTTCACCTAAATCCACTATACCGGCACTTGAAGGCGTTAAGGTAAAACTCAATGAAGGAAGCGTAGAGCTTACAGCCTATAATCTTGAAATGGGAGTTCGTACTTCAATTAAAGCTGAAACTGAAGGAACAGGTGAATTCGTGGTAAGCGCAAGACTTTTCAGCGAGTTCACAAGACGTATGTCCGGCAGCGATATAACATTCAATATAAGCGATGACCTTATCATAAATATTTCAAGCAATGCAACAGAATGCAGCTTCTCAGCAATGTCTGCTGAGGAATTCCCTGAGCTTCCAAAGGTAGATTCTGAAAGATCATTCAGTATCAAACAGACAGTTCTCCGTTCTATGATAAATCAGACAAGCTATGCTGCTTCTATAAACGAAAGCAAACCTGTACTCACCGGAGAGCTCTTCGATATTGAAAACGGAAGCTTTAATCTCGTTGCAATAGATGGTTTCCGTCTTGCAATAAGAAACGAAATGACAGACTGCAATGAAAATTATCATTTTGTAGTTCCTAAGAAAACTTTGCTTGAACTTTCTTCACTCATAAAAGACGATGAGGATAAGTATTGCAAGATCTTCACTAATGACAGACATATAATATTTGAGCTTGAGAATGTTTTTCTCATCTCAAGACTTCTTGAAGGTGCTTTCCATAACTATAAACTCAGTATACCAAGCAGCTTCAAGACAGAAGTAATCATAAACAAGAAGGATTTTGCGACCTCTCTTGAAAGATGTTCGCTCCTTATAGACGATAAGAACAAGTCGCCTATACGCTGTGAGATCGGCAACGGAGTAATGAAGCTTAACTGCAAGACCGCGATAGGTAAGATAAATGACGTTATATCTGCCGATGTTTCGGGAGAAACAGTAACAATAGGCTTCAATAACCGTCTTATGTTCGAGGCACTTAAAGCAGCTGAAGGTGATATGGTAAAAATACGCTTTAACGGAGCAATGAAGGTAATAGAAATGCTTCCGCTTGAAGGTGAAAGCTTCATATTCCTCATAATGCCTATCCAGCTTAAAAACTGAACATATAACCACTTATGAAGGGAGTGGGCTGAATGATATACAGAACATATCCCCATGCAAAAGCTGCATCGTTTTTTTCGTGGACTACCGGAGTATTAGCTTCATTATCAGCAATAGCTGCGGCAGTTATAGGGATCGGCTTGATAATCGCAAAGTTCATTCCGAAAAAAATAGATCTTGAAATATTCAGTTTCAGATACAAGGTGAACAGAGACTGGATAAAGCTTGAGATAATACTGATAGTTTCTTCAATGATACTTATGCTTGCTTCAAAGTATATAGGACGTAAAATAGCTGAAAAAACTATTGCAAGAAAGGTCAGGAAGAGCGTTAAGTTCGCTTATGAATACTGCTGTGAAAACCCATATTACTATGAGTATGCAGCTTCATTGAACAGAGATTTCAAGTATAAATATGCAAGAACGAGCTATTATGATATAGTTGAACGGAAAAATCTAAAAAAACAAAGCTATAAGAGGTAGTTGAATATGAGCATTAATAAAATAAAAATAACAACAGAATTCATTAAACTTGATGCTCTGCTCAAATTTTCATCAATGGTAGGTTCGGGAGGAGAAGCCAAAACTCTTATCCAGAACGGTGAGGTACTCGTAAACGGCGAGGTATGTACCATGCGGGGAAAGAAAATACATCCCGGAGATAAAGTAACTCTCGGAGATAACGAGGTTGAAGTAGAGTGATAGTCACTTATGCCGAGATAGACGGGTTCAGAAATCTCAGCGGTATTTCGTTTGCCCCTGATCCAAAGTATAATATCATAGTCGGACAGAATGCTCAGGGAAAAACAAATCTTCTCGAAGCCATGTGGATTCTTTCCGGATGCCGGAGTTTCCGCGGTTCAAAGGAAAAAGACTATGTTTGTCTGAGCGGAAACAAGATGACTTCAAAGATAAAACTTCAGGACAGCGTCCGCGAGCAGAAAATCAGCTATGAAATGACCAGAAGTGCCTCTTCACCCAAGGTCATACACCTCAACGGCGTTAAACAGAAGGGCACAAGAGCATTATTCGACGTTTTCAAGTGTATCGCATTTATTCCGGATGATGTTGAGATAATCAAGGGATCACCGGAAAAAAGACGAAATTTCATTGATATGGCAGCTTCACAGTTGAATCCGATGTTTGTGGTCCATATCATGAAGCATAATGCTATAATGAACCAGAGGAATGCTCTGCTGAAAGAGATAATGCAGGGCAGTTCACCTGCAAATATCCTCGAAATATGGGACAGACAAGCTGCTCATGAAGGTACTGTAATCTCATATATGAGAAATGAGTATGTCTCAAAAATTAATGAAATATGCGGCAGACTTTATAAGATAATTTCAGGCGGCAGCGAAGAGCTTGAACTTGAATACAGATCAAACGTTTTCCATAACGAGGATTTTGATGCTCCCTGCAATGATGAAGCCTATGAGCAATATTACCGCAAACTGTGTGAGACATCAGAATATGACATCAGAACAGGCTCAACTCATGCGGGAGTAAACAGAGATGAGATAATAGTAAGAATAAATGGCGTAAGTGCGAGAGATTTCGGCTCTCAGGGACAGGTTAAAAGTGCGGCACTTGTAATGAAGCTTGCACAGGCTGAAATATTCATGAAAAAATCAAAGGATGCACCTGTTATCTTCCTTGACGATGTTATGGGAGAGCTCGATGAAACCCGTCAGAGATTCGTATTTGATATAATCAAGGATATGCAGGTATTTCTGACAACTCCGAACGAAAGTGCGCTTCTTCCCGAAATAAAGGGAAAGATACTGCGTATAAGAGAAGGCAGGATAACGGAGGAGATTTGAATGTATCTTCATATTGGCAATAACTATTCGGTTGAGATGAAGAATATTATCGGAGTTTTCGACATTGAAAATACAACTGTTGAAAAGTGTACCAAGATATTGCTCGACCGTGCTGAGAAAGAGCATCACTGCGTCTATACCACCTATGAAATGCCGAAAAGTTTCATAATAGCCATGAAAAACGGCATTGAAATGGTGTATATTTCACAGCTTTCGGCTTCAACGCTCCGCAAGAGAATAAATTCCGGCGGCGGATATTGATAATAATGCGTAATTACGCTTGATATAATATTGATTTTGCATTATGTATTATGAATTGAAATAACCTTTGGAGGTAAATATGAGTCAGCAGAATAATTACGACGAAAACGACATACAAGTCTTGGAAGGACTTGAAGCGGTCCGCAAAAGACCGGGTATGTACATAGGTTCGACAGGTCCCGGAGGTCTGCATCATCTTGTTTACGAGATTGTTGATAACTCAATAGACGAGGCTCTTGCCGGATACTGTACTGAAATTACAGTTGAGATACTTGAAGGCGATGTTATCCGTGTATCTGATAACGGACGCGGTATCCCTGTCGGAATCCATCCTAAGGAGGGTATCTCGGCAGCAACAGTTGTTTATACGATACTTCATGCAGGCGGTAAATTCGGAGGCGGCGGATACAAGGTATCAGGCGGTCTCCACGGCGTTGGTGCCTCTGTTGTAAATGCACTGTCGGAATGGCTTGAACTCACGGTTAAGGACGGCGAAAATGTGTGGTTCCAGCGTTTTGAGCGTGGTCACTACGACGAACAGCTCAAGAAAATAGGTAAAACTACCGAAACCGGTACTTCTGTAATGTTCAAGGCAGACTCCGAAATCTTTGAAAGCACTGTCTATGACTATGAAGTTCTTCTCAAGAGACTCCGTGAACAGGCATTCCTCAATGCCGGTATCAAGATAGTATTCTCGGATAAGCGAAACAAGGACGAAATCATCAGTGAAACACTCCACTATGAGGGCGGTATCAGACAGTTTGTTGAGCATATCCATAAGACAAGAGGCCTTGAATCACTCAGCGGCGATGTTATCTATGTTTCCGGTATGCAGGGCGATTCCTTCGCTGAGATAGCACTTCAGTACAACGACAGCTATAACCCGATAATACTTTCATTTGCAAATAATATCCATACCAAGGACGGCGGTTCTCATGAGAACGGCTTCAAAAAGGCTCTCCTCAAAGTAATAAACGAATACGGAAAAAAATTCGGAAAGTTCAAGGAAAAGGAAAGCTCAAAGAAAGGTAAAGACTCTCCTAAAAAGGAAATTGAGAGCCTTAAAAAGGACGATGTTCTTGAAGGTCTTACTGCGATAATATCGGTAAAGCTTACTGAATGTGAATTTGAAGGTCAGACAAAGGGACGTCTCGGAAATCCTGAAGTACAGCCTTTTGTAGAGAATCTTGTTACAGAGAAACTCATGAATTACCTTGAGGAAAATCCTGATACAGCAAATCTTATATTTGAAAAATGTCTATCTGCTTACAGAGCAAGAGAAGCTGCTAAACGTGCAAGAGAAGCCGAGCGTAAGAAAAATGCTTTCGGAAATAACTCAATGCCGGAAAAGCTTGCTGACTGTGCAGAGCGCGATAATCGCTATACAGAAGTTTATATCGTCGAGGGAGATTCTGCGGGCGGTTCTGCAAAACAGGGACGTGACCGCCGCTATCAGGCTATCCTTCCTCTCTGGGGCAAGATGCTCAATGTTGAAAAGGCACGTATAGACCGTATCTACGGCAATGATAAGCTCGAACCTGTTGTTACCGCTCTCGGTACAGGTATCGGTGAGGATTTCGATATTGAAAAGCTTCGCTACGGAAAAGTAATCATCATGGCGGATGCCGATGTTGACGGTATGCATATCAGAACTCTTCTTCTTACATTCTTCTTCCGCTATATGAGACCTCTCATAGCAAACGGCAATGTATATATTGCTCAGCCGCCTCTTTTCAGAGTTGAGCGCAAGAAAAAAGTGCGCTATGCTTTCTCGGATGAGGAAAGAGACCGCTATATAGCTGAACTCTCAGAGGAAGGCAAGTATAAAGACGTTGAAGTTCAGCGCTATAAAGGTCTTGGTGAAATGGACCCTGAACAGCTCTGGGAGACTACTATGGATCCGGAAAGACGTACAATTGTAAAGATCGGTATGGAGGACGCTTTCAAAGCTGATGAGGTATTCTCGATACTCATGGGAGATAAGGTAGAGCCACGCCGTCTTTTCATTGAAGAAAACGCTAAATTTGCACAGGATCTTGATATTTGATATATGGATAATTATAAACTCGAAAAAGAATACCGTGTGCCGCATGAGACCTTCAAGGAGGCTTATAAGGCATACCAGAAAAAATTTGTAAAGCCGAAGAGCATCATTTTTTCGGTACTGTTTCTCTTTCTTGCTGCGGATTTTGTGTATGCAGCGGTAAAATCTCCTGATAACAGGCTTGTTTATCTGCTGATAATGGTATGTATTGCTTTTGCTTTCAGAGAATGGTACAATCCTCACAGGATATTCCAGAATATATCCGAGACCATGAAGGCTCTTGGCGAACCTACCTACAAAATAGGCATTGCTGAAGATCATATCGACATTACTACTGTTTCAGAGCCTGAACCGGAAAATGATACTGAAGATGAGGATACTGCCGATATTCCGGAAGAGTTTGAACCTCTGCCGGAGAAATCAGTGATAAAACTCGATCAGGACTATAAACTGCTTGAATATGATAGGTTCTTCCTTCTTATGGAAGGCAAAAAAATGTTCTATATTCTGCCGAAAGAAGGTTTTTCCGAGGCAGAACTCGAAATAGTCAGAGAAACAGAGAAGGTATGATGATCCTGTATTTATAGTCAGACTTGTAACATAAATATAAATTCAAACTCTTAACAGGAGGTAAAAATTTTGTTATATCAGGATAATTCAAAGATAATAAATACCGAGCTTGTAGATGAGATGAAAAATTCAATGCTCAACTATGCGATGTCGGTAATTGTATCGAGAGCACTTCCGGATGTAAGGGACGGATTAAAGCCTGTTCACAGACGTATTCTGTATACGCTCCATGAAAACGGACTAACTCCTGAAAAACCCTACCGTAAATGTGCGGATACAGTCGGTGCAGTTCTCGGACGTTATCATCCGCACGGTGATGCTTCCGTTTATGATGCTCTTGTAAGACTTGCACAGGATTTCTCTATGAGATATCCGCTTGTGGATGGCCACGGAAACTTCGGTTCTATCGACGGCGACGGTCCTGCCGCTTACCGTTATACTGAAGCTAAAATGGCTAAGCTTACACTTGAAATGCTTACCGACATCAACAAGGACACTGTTGATTTCACTACGAACTATGATGATCGTCTCAAAGAGCCATCGGTTCTTCCTTCACGTTTTCCTAATCTTCTTGTAAATGGTTCTGTCGGAATCGCTGTTGGTATGGCTACAAATATACCTCCGCATAATCTCGGCGAGGTCATAGATGCTCTTCAGCTTCTCATAGATGATCCCGAATGCTCACTTGAACAGCTCATGGAACATATACAAGGACCTGACTTTCCTACCGGCGGTATCATCATGGGCAGAGCAGGTATACGTGCAGCCTATGCTACCGGCAAGGGTAAGATAATACTCCGCAGCCGTACTCATTTTGAGGAGATAAAGGGCAGAAACTGTATCATTGTTGATGAGATACCTTATATGCTCAGGAAAGAGCGTCTGCTCAAGAGCATTATACAGCTTGTCCGCGATAAGAAGATAGACGGTATCTACGATCTCCGCGATGAGTCCGACAAGGACGGTATGAGAGTTGTTATCGAGCTGAAAAAGGATGCTATTCCTGAGATAGTCCTCAATAAACTTTTTGCACTCACTCAGCTTCAGGATACAGTCGGAATCATTATGCTTGCCCTCGTAAACAGTGAGCCTAAGATACTTACACTCAAACAGATGCTCAGGGATTACCTTGATTTTCAGGTCGAGGTCATCCAGAGAAGAACACGTTTCGACCTCAAAAAGGCTCTCGAACGCGCACACATTTTACAGGGCTTCGTGCTTGCTGCTGACTATATTGACGAAGTTATCGCAATAATCCGTGCAAGCGCAACTGTTCAGGAAGCTAAAGTTAAAATGATAGAACGCTTCAAGGATGTAGATATGTCTGCACTTCTTGACCGCGCTCAGTACGATCTTACAGGTCTTCACGTTGAGGATCAGACAGGTCTCTCTGAGGAACAGGCTGAGGCTATCGTTCAGATGCGTCTCGGACAGCTCACAGGTCTCGAAAGACAGAAAATAACCGATGAACTCTACGGACTTCTCACTAAGATCTCAGATTATGAGGACATTCTCGCTGATGTGAACAGAGTATATGAGATCATCATGAACGATCTCAATGCTATTCGCAAGAAGTTCAGTGATCCGCGCCGTACTGACATCGAAAATGTCAGCGGTGAGGTGGACATCGAAGACCTCATCCCGTATGAGGAATGTGTTGTAACTCTCACAAATAACGGTTATATCAAGCGTATGCCGCTTACAGAATACAAGACTCAGCACCGCGGCGGCAGAGGTATTACCGGTATGAAGCAGCGTGAAGAGGACTTCGTTGAAGAAATGTTCATCTGCGGCTCTCACGACAATATTCTGTTCATCTCGAACAAGGGTATTATGTATAAGCTGAAATGTTATGAGATACCGGATGGTTCAAAGGCTTCAAGAGGCTTTAATCTTATAAATCTGCTTCCTCTCACAGAAGGTGAAAAGATAGCCGCTATGATTAAGACTACCGATTTCAGTGATGAGAAGTTCATCACAATGGCTACAAAGAACGGCAAGATCAAGAGAACTAATCTTTCAATGTATAAGAATGTCCGCAAGAACGGTCTTATTGCTATTGGTCTTGATGAAGGAGATGAGATCGCAGGCGTTCGTATGACAGAAGGTCAGGCTCAGCTGTTTGTTGCTACAAGAAACGGTATGGCAATACGTCTTGAGGAAGAGAAGATACGTGCGCTTTCACGTTCAGCTCACGGCGTAAGAGCTATCAAACTCCGCGAAGGAGATTATGTTGTTGGAATGGCAAGAGTCCGCGATGGTGCAACTCTTCTCACAGTTACCGAAAACGGCTACGGTAAGCGTACTGATCTTGAAAGCTATCGTATCCAGAACAGAGGCGGATTCGGTCTTACAAACTATAAGGTAGATAATGTAAGAGGTCATGTCTGCGGAATCAAGATAGTAGACGAAACCGATGACGTTATTCTTGTATCAAGCGATGGTATCATCATAAGAATACTTGCAAGCGATGTACGTGTTATGGGACGTATAGCAAAGGGTGTTCGTGTTATGAAGGTAAATGAGGGCGCACAGGTAGTAGCGTTCACAAGAGCCGAGCATGATGATAATGCCGAGACCGAAAAGGTTGAACAGCTCACCGAGGAACAGGCAAAGGCTGCCGAAGAGGAAGCTGCTATTGAGGAAAAGAACGAAGTAGTCATTGAGGCTGATCCAGAGGATCAGGATAATGAATAATGCCGCAAAACAGTCGGTATTTATGCTATAAAGCATCATTTGTTTCAGCTGCTGCGATATTTATGATGAGTATGTTTTCGCAGTGGCTGAACTGGTATATCTATGAAAAAATGGAATATGGGTGGGGTTATATGCTTTTAACTCCGCTCATACTTTGTTTCATGTACCATTTTGTTCAGATGGACGCCGGAAAACACGGTAATTTTTCTCGGCGTTTCTTTTTTTTATTTTCAGTAGCTCTTCCGCTTATATTCAGTACGGCTGTTACAGTTTTACTATTTATATTCTCGCCGGAACTGAGTATTTTTGATCCGTATGAGGAATACAGCGGAAATTTCATTGAAACGATAGCAATATATGCCGGAAGGATAATGATAACCTCAGTATATCTGCTGATATTTGCTGTTATAGACATCCCTCTCCTGAAAAAATCAGAAGAAAAGGAAAAAGATGAATGATATATCTGATACTGATAATTATAGGGATATTACTGCTATATGCCATTATTGAGAACATATTCATGCTGTGTGTAAGGCGTGAGGAATTCGGTGGGGATATAAAGGTAGTTCATATATCAGATCTTCATAAAAAAAGATTTGGTAAATATAATAAACGTTTGTGCAGGATAGTGGAAAGAGAATTGCCGGATGTTATTATTATCAGCGGAGATCTGGTCTCGCGTTCTGAGACGAATTTTGAAACAGTCGGAAAAACTCTTGCAAAACTGTGCAGAATAGCGCCTGTTTATATGATATTCGGCAATCACGAGCAGAGTATGCCGGCTGAAATGCAGAAAAAGTTTTTGGAAACAGTTTCGGTAACAGATGCAAAGCTTCTGCGTAACGGTAAGGATAATTTTGAGAAAAACGGCAGAAAAATAACGATTTATGGACTTGAAGAGCATTATGAGGTCTATAAGAAAAACGGCGGCTACCGCGATCTTGAAATAATAACTCCGGAAGATATGCATACCTATCTCGGAGACATCGCAGACGAAGAAGTATGGCTGATAGCACATAATCCGTTTTTTGCCGAAAGCTACTCTCAGTGGGGAGCTGATGTTGTATTCAGCGGTCATGTACATGGTGGTTCAGTACGTCTTTTCGGGAAGGCAATACTATCACCTGAAAGAGTATTTTTCCCTAAGAATTCAAAGGGAGTATATAAATACGGCAGAATGAAGCTTCTTGTTTCAGCTGGTCTTGGCAAATTAAGACTTTTCAATCCGCCGGAAGCAGTAGTTTACATGATATAAGCAGCATAACGGTGAGTAGTCCTCACTGGCTTCAACTGCGCAGAATCTGCGCCCTTCTCAACGTTGATGCTTGTTTCACGCGATTACTTTAACAGTTAAGCTTACACTTACTCGCTAACTGTGTTGATCATGAATTAGCGGCAAGGGAGATTCTCTCTTGCCGCCTTTTTGGCTATACTAAAAATGCAAAGACTATTAGCAATGTTCCGCCTATCCATGAGAAATCGTGATTCAGAGACGATAATTTTTTACCGGTAAGATTTCCGAGAAGCATGGCACTGAATCCGCAGATCAAAGTTGCTCCTGCTGCTAAAGGTACATTTATGTTCGCACATCCAACGCCAATACCTGTTGCGGCGCAGTCAAGTGAACTTATAATAGCAATAGAAAATGCTTCTGCGGCAGACAGTGTTTTTGAATCATCTATATCAGCAGCAGTATCATCAAGATACAGCTGCAATACCAGAGAGCCTTTTTCTGTTTTCATGGAAATAGACTCTTTTTTTGAAAGATGCTCGATGAAATTTCTGATAATGCTTTTGAATATCGTGAAAACTCCGATAATTGTCAGTAAAACTATACCGCAGCAATGAAAATCCGATGGTGGAATGAAGTGTTTAAGAAATCCGGAAAATACCATTGACACAGTAAGTACAGCCGATCCGACAAAAGCAATTATTGCTGCTGAAGGTAAAGGAATTTTAATTCCGCTGTTGCAATATACCGCAGCAGTCAGGTATATGTCAATACTAACGATAAATGCGATGAATAATTCTTTATACAATCTGAAAACACCTCCGCTTTGTTGTTCAGACCAGTATATGCCGAACCGCGGAAGTGTGTGAATATTTTCACTGCGTCTGTTGATATTTCTTTGATTATATGCTATAAGCAGGGAGCCCCCGCTGCTTTTTTTCCGCGTATCTTGCTATTTCTGTAATAATATGTTATAATTATTTAAGAATATTCTGCGGAAGGAGGATGAATATGATAGCCGGAGTATCAACAGCTTGCCTGTTTCCGAGACCTCTTGAAGAGAGTCTTTATGATCTTGCAGTAAACGGTGTTTCATGCGTTGAAATGTTTGTAAATACCCATTCTGAGCTGAAACTCGGATTTGCACACGGTGCTGCGAATCTGCTTAAAAGATTCGATGTTAAGTGTTGTTCTGTTCATCCTTTTACCTGTGAAATGGAACAGATGATGTTTTTTTCAGATTATGAACGCCGAGTAAATGATATGCTTGAATACTACAAATACTATTTCAGACTGATGAATATAGTCGGGGCTGATGTGTTCGTATTTCACGGCGCAAAGTCTGTTAAATCAAAAGAGGTCTACTGTGAGCGCTTCAGCAAGCTTTATAGGCTTGGAAAGGAATTTGGCATAACAGTTGCTATTGAGAATGTTTCACGCTGTCAGAGTGCATCATCAGCGTATATAAGGGATCTTGAAAAAATGCTTGGAAACGAGTTTGCGTTCGTTCTTGATACAAAACAGGCTATCCGTGCAGGTGAAGATCCTTTCAGATTTCTTGATGCTGCCGGCAGCAAGACTGTTCATGTGCATATAAGCGATTCCGGACAGCTTGGAGACTGTCTGCTCATCGGAAAAGGAAATTTCAGATTCAGACAGTTTTTTGACAAACTGAATACCCTCAATCCGGATTGTTCCGTAGTCCTTGAACTATACAGAAGCGGATTCGGTGGGATAAGTGACCTGATAACAAGCTATAACATTATCAGGAATATGATCGAGCCATATGGAAGGGAGCAAAAACAATGAAATGTCCTTACTGCGGATTTGATGATTCAAAGGTAATAGATTCACGTCCTTACGATGATAAGATAAAGCGGCGCAGAGAATGTGTAAAATGCAGCGGAAGATTTACTACATATGAAACTGTTGAAGTTCCGCTGTTAATGGTTGAAAAGAAGTCCGGCGGTTTTGAGGCTTTTGATAAGACAAAGCTTGTAAAGGGCATATTTACTGCAATCAAAAAGCGACCGGTAAATAAGAATCAGGTCGATGAGATAGCGGATTACGTAGAGAATTACTGTGCGGATCAACTCAAAACAGTGATAAAGTCAAAAGAGATCGGTGAGATAGTGCTGAACAGACTAAGTAAAATAGATCCGGTCGCATATATAAGATTTGCTTCAGTATATGAGGATTTCAGCGATGTTGCGAGCTTTGTTGCTGCAATAAGCGAACTGGAAAAGAAATAGCTTATTAATAGCAGCTGTTTCAGCTTACGGCACAGCGTATCGTTCCGCCGTCCTCACTGTAAACCATAGAAGCGACAGCTGTGTTATCACATACGATAAGTTCAGCGAGCATTTTCTTATTTTCAGGAGCATAATTCTTAACGTTATAGACGTAGAGTATTGCATTGCATCCGGCGTAGTTTCGCAGAGGAAGTCCCTGTTTATCCTGAAGCTGGGCATATTCTTCATAGACATCTGAAAAATCATTTGGTATGGTAATATTCCTTCCTGCGATCTCTTCAACTTCCCAGCCATGAGAAGCAAAATAGTCGATCCTTTCTCCGGGATCTGAAGCTGAGATAAGTTCGGCATCATCAATATTTTCGGAATCATTTCTCTTTGGAACGATGAATATTGCGGCAGTAAGTACAGCAACTGAAATTATCAGAAAAGTGTATTTTTTCATTTTATCACCTCGGATATTTCATTATATTAGAAACATGACCGGTTTTATGACGAAAGGAGAAAAAATGGCGCAGATAAGGCTTGATAAGTTCATATCGGAAAGAACTGAATACACTCGCAGCCGTATAAAGCAGCTTGCAGCTTCCGGAGCTATAAAAGTTAGCGGAAAGGTGATAAAAAAGACTGATACTAAAATTGATCCGGAGAATGATAGTGTTGAGGTCTGCGGAGAAATTATAGGGAAAGATAAGCACAGATATATACTTCTCAACAAGCCGCAGGGATATGTCTGCTCAACTGACGATAAGGACGGTAAAAATGTTCTTGAACTTATTCCGCCAGAATTACGTACAAAAGGACTCTTTCCGGCAGGCAGACTTGATAAGGATTCGCTCGGTGCATTGCTGATAACAGATGACGGAGATATAGCTCATAGAATGCTCTCGCCGAAGAGCCATATCCCCAAAATATATATAGTGCAACTTGCCAGACCATTTGAAGATAAATATGTTGACATATTCAATAGTGGAATAGTTCTATCAAATGGAGAAGCCTGTATGCCAGCAAATGTAAAACCAGTTGAAAACTCCGAAAATCAGGCATTTATTGAACTTAATGAGGGTAAATATCATCAGGTGAAGAGAATGTTTGCCGCTGTCGGAAATCATGTAGAGGTTTTGAT
Source organism: uncultured Ruminococcus sp. (assembly GCA_900315755.1). Classification (GTDB taxonomy): domain Bacteria; phylum Bacillota; class Clostridia; order Oscillospirales; family Ruminococcaceae; genus Ruminococcus. The sequence goes on along the minus strand of ONAI01000004.1, from coordinate 19,244 downwards.
GAGAATATCACTTGGATCACTCATTTTGCCCGAAAAACTGGCAATCGGAGAATGTATGGAATTATTGCACAAAGATGTTGAAAACTTGTTTGCCGAAAGGGAATTTAATGCTTTTTTAAGCAGTTTTTCCGGCTTTTTTTCGGCAAACTTAATAAACATATAATTGTAACTTTGTCAATTTAGCAACTTGAAATATTTTTTTGTTTGTGGTATTATATTAACATAGCTGATAATGCAAAAATATATCGGCACAAAATTAGAACTGGAGGACTGGACCAAATGGCAGGTTTAACACTTAAAGGCATTTATAAAAAATATCCGGGCGGCGTTGTTGCAGTTTCGGATGTAAATTTAGAGATAAGAGATAAGGAATTCATCGTTCTTGTAGGACCTTCTGGCTGCGGTAAATCAACAACTCTTCGTATGATCGCAGGTCTTGAAGAAATCTCAGAGGGCGAACTTTATATTGGTGACCGTCTTGTAAACGACATCGCCCCTAAGGACAGAGATATTGCTATGGTTTTCCAGAACTATGCGCTCTATCCGCATATGTCAGTATTCGATAACATGGCTTTCGGACTTAAACTCCGTAAAGTTCCTAAGGATGAGATCGAGAGAAAGGTTAACGAAGCAGCTGTTGCTCTCGGACTTGATAAGTACCTCGACAGAAAGCCTAAGGCTATGTCAGGTGGTCAGAGACAGCGTGTTGCACTTGGTCGTGCTATCGTTCGTTCACCTAAGGTATTCCTTCTCGATGAGCCTCTTTCAAACCTCGATGCAAAGCTTCGTGGTGAGATGCGCGTCGTTATTTCAAAGCTCCACAAGAAGCTCGGTACAACATTTATCTACGTAACTCACGATCAGACTGAGGCTATGACAATGGGCGACAGAATCGTTTGTATGAAGGATGGTGTCGTTCAGCAGGTTGATACTCCTCAGAATCTTTATGATAATCCGATCAATAAGTTCGTTGCAGGATTCCTCGGTTCACCTCAGATGAACTTCATTGATGCTGTACTCAAGGAAGAGTATGGTCAGTATATCGTTGAATTCGGCAGCAAGACACAGAAGTTCACTATCGTTGTTCCTGAGTCTAAGGTCAATTCCGAGCTTGGCAACTATGTTGGTAAGGAGATCGTTCTCGGTGTACGTCCTGAGAGCATCCACGATGAGGAAATGTATCTCTCCAACGCTTCAACAGGTGTTATCAATACTTATGTTGAACTCACAGAAATGATGGGTGCTGAGACATATCTCTATCTCCTTTGTGAGGGTATCCCGCTTACAGCAAGAGTAAGTGCAAGATCAACTGCTAAGTCTGGTGATGAGATCAGAGTTGCAATTGATCCTAACAGAATCCATATCTTCGATAAGGAAACAGAAAAAACAATTATCAACTGATTAATTTTCTTTTCATATTTATCCTTTCTTTCTTGTGCAGACGATGTCTGTACGCAAAAACCGCAGTATCATTACTGCGGTTTTTTGTTGATTATAAATGAGGTGAAAAAATGTCACAGATAAGGGAATATCTTGATGAGCACAAGGACGAGATGATCGCTTTGCTGAGCGATCTTGTTGCTGTCAGAAGCGTTCAGGGCGATGCTGAGGACGGTAAGCCTTTTGGTAAAGAGCCTGCAAGAGCATTGGAAATAATGCTCAGAAAGTGCAGTGAATACGGTTTCTTAACTGAAAATACCGGGAATTACGTCGGTTCAGCTGACATTGACGGTTCAGAGCCGCAGCTTGCTGTATTGACGCATCTTGACGTTGTTCCGGAGGGGAAAGGCTGGTCATCTGATCCGTTTACACTCACACGTTCCGGCGATAAGCTTATAGGCAGAGGAACTATTGACGATAAAGGTCCGGCAGTTGCAGCACTTTTTGCTGCAAGAGCAGTAAAAGACCTCGGAATATCGCTGAAAAAAGGCGTTCGGCTTATATTTGGCACTAACGAGGAAAACGGCTCAGCTGACCTTAAAATGTACCGTGATTTACATAATCTGCCGCCTATGGTTTTCACTCCGGACGGTGAGTATCCTGTAATAAATGCGGAAAAAGGTATGCTGAGGGTGTATTTTTCCGCGAAATACAGCGGTATTCCTGTTCACGGCGGAACGGTCATAAACGCGGTCCCGTCAATATGCTCTGACGATGCTGAGGATTATATCGGCAAATCGGCTCACGCCTCAACTCCTGAGAAGGGCGAGAATGCAATAACGAAATTTCTCAGTATACAGGGAAATCTTCACCCTCTGTTGAATAATCTTTCGGAGCTTTTCCCTCACGGCGAGCTGAACGGCAAGAGCTGCGGACTTGGTTTCTCGGATGAGGTCTCAGGCGAGATGACCTGCGTTCTTACGATGCTCAATACCGAAAACGGCAGACTTTGCGGCGGTATTGACATACGCTTTCCGCTTGATCGAAGCAAGTCTGAGGTCAGTGGGATCATATGCGAAAAACTGACCTCTGCCGGATTTGAAATTGATAGCTGTGAAGGTGTTGAGCCGCACTGCACCGATGAAAATTCAACATTTGTACAAGCTTTGTTGAAAGCCTATGAGAGCGTTACAGGCGATAAAGGACGCTGTATAGCTATTGGCGGCGGTACTTATGTACATGAGATAGAAGGCGGAGTTGCTTTTGGAGCGGAATTTCCCGGCGAGGACGGTCATATGCACAGTCCGGACGAGTTCATAACAGTGGAGAATCTTCTGAAAAACGCAGAGATCATGGCAGAAGCAATTTATAATATCTGCTGCTGAGTTCATTCTCCGTTTACCACATAAACTCCGTTTCAGGAGCTTTTACCATATTTATTTCAGGTTCAGAGATCTCGGTTGATTTTGCTTCACGTTCAAGTGCTTTTGCGATCTCTTCTATCTGTACTATATCATGAAAATAGTCGTTCAGCGGAACGAGTGCTTCAAAGATTTCGCTGACATTCCGGCTTAATTCCGATGAATAAAGCATTTCGGGCTCAGTTACCTTAATATAGGCACTGAGTCCTTTTTTATTGAAAAAGCGCTCAGCTTCGGGGATGCTGCAAGGTTTTCCGCGTTTGTACTCATCGCCCCCGATAGTTAACCCATAATGCTTTTCAAGACGCTCTATCATTTCAATAAACGGTTCATGATCTTCTGCAAGCTGACTGCGGAAACGTTCCATAACTGCGGCTTCCGGCTTTGAAATGCGGAAACCGTACTCTGCACCTTCCGGTGACAGCTCAAAATACAAAGTAGGTGTTCTGTTCCAGTAGTATGCGTCATAGCGGACGTATATCCACATTGTGTCTCTGTAATGCAGATAAGGCGGAAATTTTTCATCGCGGTAAATTCGTCCTACCTTGCAGACGAAGTCCTTATTATCTGAAAAAGGCGCAAACAGTTCATTTCCGAGTTCTTTCATTGGTTCATATACTTTTTCGATGTAGAGTTGTTTTCGAGGCTCAAACCACTCTTTGTTGTTGTTCAGTCTGATGCCGAGCAGAAAATCCAGTGCATCTTTAGAAAATCCCTTAAACATTTAACTCCTCCAAAATAGTTGCTTCAACAATTATACCATATGTTTTGAGACAATTCAAGAATATGAACAAAACTGCCTGAATTTTACAGCAATATAATCCTAATTCTTTTCCACACGACTGTGAATAAGTTTTCAACATGATGTGGAAACAGATGTGGAGTTATAGCATACATTGTTGAAAACTATGTTGAATAGGTGGAAAACAACGGTATATTCACTTTTAATAAGTGAAAAAAACTTTGAAAACGTGTGGATAATCAAAGAAAAAGCGTAAATAATAAAATTAAGTTGTGGAAAAGCACTCCACAACAATCAAAAGTAAAGGATATGATTTATATGAAAAAGCTTTTAGCAATATGCTCCATATTTTTTACCGTGTGTACAGCTTTCACATCCTGCGGATCGGATGATACCGATTATGATTCAAACGACAGATCGGAGTCTACAACTATGTTCAGCAACTCTGTCGGTGAACACGTAAGCGATGCTGTACAGGGTGCCGGAGATGCCGGCGGAGACCTCATCAAGGGTGTTACCGATGCTGTCGGCGACATCGTAAGTGGTCTCGACGGCGACTGATATTTAATAAGGGTTGCCCCTGTAAGTGTAATGCTTATTAGAAACATTTGTGGGATTCATTGAGGGAAACCCGTTTGAAAAAGGGTTCCGCCAACAGCGGCGGTCCCATTTGTCCTTCGGACATCTCCTCGCACTGCGGGGAGTCACCCTCAAACTCCCTTCCTAAAACTTTCATCGTGTTTTTTCGCAATGGTATAATCATCTTTCAAGAAAAAGAAAACCGGAAGCTTTTGATTAGCTTCCGGAATTTTTTATAACATTGCGAAAAAACGAAATAAAATTCTTTGGAAAGGGGTTTTTCCCCGATAAGTCTCGCATATAATTCTATATAAGTCTCGCACTTACAGGGGCTGCCCTTAGTAATTATATCTTATTTTATGTCGCCGTGATGAGCCTGAAGCGATTTAACGCCGAAGTGCTTGTTATCTCTGTGAGCCTTGATACCCTCTGCGCTTGCCTTAGCAGCAGCCATAGTAGTGATATAAGGAACACGGTGCTTGATAGCAGCTTTACGGATATAGCTGTCATCGTGAATGCTTGTCTTTCCTGCGGGAGTGTTGATGATAAGCTGTATTTCGCCGTTAGCGATCTCGTCAGCAATGTTCGGACGTCCCTCATAGATCTTGAAAATCTTCTTGCATGGGATGCCCTCTTCCTTGATCATCTCATAGCTTCTGCCTGTTGCAAGGATATTGAATCCAAGATCATTGAAAGCATGAGCGATGTCGAGAAGTTCAGCCTTATCCCTGTCGCAGACACTGAGGAGTACATTGCCGCCGTCAGGAAGTCTTGTCTGAGTAGCTTCCTGAGCCTTGTAGTAAGCTTCGCCGAATGTAGGTGCGATACCAAGAACCTCACCTGTTGAACGCATTTCAGGTCCGAGAACAGGGTCAACTTCCTGGAACATATTGAACGGGAATACAGCTTCCTTGACGCCGTAGTGGTTGATCTGACGGTCTTTGAGTTCCGGAACAGGAGAAGGTCTGCCTGTAAGTGAAGAAGTTATGATGTCAGTAGCGATGCGAACCATGTTGATGTCGCAAACCTTTGAAACGAGCGGAACTGTTCGTGAAGCTCGTGGATTAGCTTCAAGAACGTAAACTGTGTCGCCCTCGATAGCGTACTGCATATTCATAAGACCGCAAACGTTCATTTCAACAGCAATCTTCTTTGTGTATTCCTTGATAGTAGCAACCTGCTTCTCTGTGAGGTTCTTTGAAGGAAGGATACAAGCTGAGTCACCTGAGTGAACGCCTGCAAGCTCGATATGTTCCATAACGCATGGAACGAAGCAGTTAGTACCGTCTGAGATAGCGTCAGCCTCGCACTCTGTTGCGTGGTTGAGGAAACGGTCGATGAGGATAGGTCTGTCAGGAGTTACGCCGACAGCTGCGGACATATAAACACGCATCATATCGTCATCATGTACGATCTCCATACCTCTTCCGCCGAGAACGTAGGAAGGACGAACCATTACAGGATAGCCGATACGGTTAGCGATCTCAAGAGCCTCATCTACGTTTACAGCCATACCAGCCTCAGGCATCGGGATTCCGAGCTTGTCCATCATAGCGCGGAAGTGATCGCGGTCCTCAGCGAGGTCGATAGTTTCAGGAGTTGTACCGAGTATATTTACGCCGTATTTTTTGAGGTCGTTAGCGAGGTTGAGCGGAGTCTGACCGCCGAACTGAGCGATAACGCCGACCGGCTTTTCTTTTTCGTGGATAGAGAGAACATCTTCGAGGGTAAGCGGTTCAAAGTAAAGCTTATCTGAGGTATCATAGTCAGTTGAAACTGTTTCAGGGTTGCAGTTTACGATGATAGACTCGAAACCAAGCTTTTTGAGAGCGAGAGCAGCATGAACGCAGCAGTAGTCGAATTCGATACCCTGACCGATTCTGTTAGGACCGCCGCCGAGGATCATGATCTTAGGCTTTTCAGTGCTTACAGGGCTCTTGTCCTCATCGAGGTGATAGGTTGAGTAGTAGTAAGCAGCATTCTGAGTACCGCTTACGTGAACGCCCTCCCAAGCTTCCTTGATACCGAAGCCGATACGTGCGTTTCTGATCTCTTCCTCAGTAACTTCGAGGAGTGAGCTGAGGTAACGGTCTGAGAAGCCATCGAGTTTAGCCTGTCTGAGTACGTTTTCAGCAGGAACGCTGCCCTTCATTGAGATGAGGTTTTCTTCCTCGTCAACGAGTTCCTTCATCTGCTCGATGAAATACTTCTTGATCTTTGTAAGTTCGTGGAGTTCATCAACAGTAGCGCCCTTGCGGAGAGCCTCATACATAACGAACTGTCTTTCGCTTGTCGGGTATTTAAGCTGATCGAGAAGCTGTTCCTTAGTGAGCTCGTTGAAGTTCTTAGCGAATCCGAGACCGTATCTGTCCTTTTCGAGTGAACGGATAGCCTTCTGGAAAGCTTCCTTGTATGTCTTGCCGATGCTCATAACTTCGCCGACTGCTCTCATCTGAGTACCAAGCTTGTCCTCAGCGCCCTTGAACTTCTCGAAAGCCCAGCGAGCAAACTTGATAACGATATAGTCGCCGTCCGGATAGTATTTATCAAGAGTACCGTACTTGCCGCAAGGGATGTCTTTAAGAGTAAGACCGCAGGCGAGCATAGCTGAAACGAGAGCTATCGGGAAGCCTGTTGCCTTTGAAGCGAGAGCGGAAGAACGTGAAGTTCTCGGGTTGATCTCAATTACAACGATACGTCCTGTTTCAGGATCGCGGGCAAACTGACAGTTACAGCCGCCGATAACCTGTATAGACTCGATGATACGATAGGACATATCCTGAAGTTCCTTCTGAACATCCTCAGGGATAGTGAGCATAGGAGCTGAGCAGAAGGAATCACCGGTGTGAACACCGATAGGATCTATATTTTCAATGAAGCATACTGTGATCTTGTTATTATCAGCATCGCGGACAACTTCGAGTTCGAGTTCTTCCCAGCCGTAGATACACTCTTCAACGAGCACCTGTCCAACGAGAGAAGCCTGAAGACCTCTTGCACAAACGACCTTGAGCTCGTCTACGTTATAGACCATACCGCCGCCTGCGCCGCCCATAGTATAGGCTGGACGAAGAACGACCGGATATTTGAGCTTTTCAGCGATCTTAACAGCTTCGTCAACTGAATAAGCTACCTCGCTTCTCGGCATACCGATACCGAGTTCGCTCATAGCGTTCTTGAATTCGATTCTGTCCTCACCGCGCTCGATAGCATCTACCTGAACGCCGATGACCTGAACATTATACTCTTTGAGAACGCCGGCTTTATCGAGCTCCGAGCAGAGATTGAGACCGGACTGACCGCCGAGGTTTGGCAGAAGAGCGTCTGGTCTTTCTTTTTTGATTATCTGAGTGAGACGCGAAAGGTTAAGCGGCTCGATGTAGGTAATATCTGCAACATCCGGATCTGTCATGATAGTAGCAGGGTTTGAGTTTACGAGAACTATCTCATAACCAAGATTTCTGAGTGCTTTACAAGCCTGAGTTCCGGAATAATCGAACTCACAAGCCTGACCGATGATAATAGGTCCTGAACCGATGATCATGATCTTATTGATGTCTTGTCTTTTTGGCATACTGTTCTCCCAACCCGTACAGAAAGTACGAAATAATATATTAATTGCGCCATAGCACAACTTCTTAAAATATATTGTAGCACAAAAAAGAAGGAATTGCAAGAAGAAATTGACAAAGCCGGATAATTTGTTGAATATGGTTATTATTTGTGAGAAAACAGAGAAATATACCGTTATCGCAGAATATTTTTAAATATATTTATTGACACGGAACTATTTATATTATATAATAAGTAATAGTTGGTTCTAAATCAAACAGGAGGATGAGAAAATGTTTTGTAAAAATTGTGGAAAGCAGATAGATGATAACGCGAAATTCTGCATCGAATGTGGTGCGAAGATCGAGAGAAACGATACTGATACGGCATTTCCGGCAGAAAATGATCTGCTCAGTGACAGTATTTCGTCTGAGGAAAGCCTTTTCGGAGCTTCCGACAGCGAATTCAAGACTGAGGACATAAGCACTGCGGATGATATTCAGTCTGAGATTTCGTCCGACATTGCCGATGTTTCAGATACAGCAGTTACAGCTGTTGAAGAAACAGTTGCTGATGACATAAGTTCAGCTGATACTTTCGATACTTCAAGTTTTCTTGATGATACTCCTTCTGTGAGCGAAGAGCCTGTTATAAGCGATAGCTTTTCAGACACATCAAGCGATATTTTAACTGATACTGTATCTGATATTGTTCCTGAGAAAAAGAATGATGATCTTGAACCTGATTTTGGTTTGTCGCTTGATACTAAGAATGATGAAAAGCCGGAGGATGATCTTTCGGTTTCCGGAGATAAGAAAATTGATGATCTGATAAGCGAAAACAGCATTGTTTCAGGTATTGCAGATACACCGGCAGAGGAGATAAATAACGATATTCTCTCAGATGTGCCGCATAATGATCCGGTTCCGCCGGTATATCCGCAGAATGATAATGCTCAGACTTCCCCGCTGCCGCCGCTTTATCCTCAGAATAACGGGCAGCAGTTCGCACCGAACGGTGCTCCTCAGCAGCCTTATTTCGCAGAACAGGAGCAGCCTGTGCCTGAACAGCCGGCTGTAAGTGAAAAGCCTGTAAAGGTTGGAGCAGGAAGAATTTTCGGAGCAACACTTGTAACTATATTTACAGTTGTATTCATGCTTTCGCTGAGCCTTCTTTGTGCAATTAAGTTTGGCGCATCGGGAAAAACACTCAGAAAGAGCATTGAGGATCTCGATTCAAAGACCGTTCTTGGCGCTGAGTTCGATGATGATGATCTTTCATCGGACATTTACAAAACTCTCGGTATCAGAAGTATTACCAATGGCAATGCTGATAAGGCAAGCTTCAAGAAATATCTTGAAAAGTCAGATATGCTCGAATTTGTCGGCGGTAAAGTCGAGAACTACGCTGATTATATAATGGAAGGCAAGGGTGATGATCCTTCCGTTACTGCCGATGATATAACAGACGAATTCTTCGGAAGCAAGGATAATAACAGAGTTGCAAACGAAGAGCTTGGTTCAAAGTTCACTTCATCCCAGCTTAATAAGATCAATAAGAAGCTTGTTAAAAATGATGTTGATAAGAAGCTTTCAGTCAAGGAGTGGAATGATAAGTCCGGATTTGATCTGAAGAATGTAAGCTACGGTCTTTCTTACATAACCCTCGGCATTATAGCAGCACTCGTTGTTGTATTCCTTATCTGGATCGCAGTTATCGTTGACCGCAGAGGAAAGCACCTCACAGGCTTCTATTACTACATATTCGGTATCAGCGGAGTGATCATGCTTATTATAGGCGTTGCAATACTTGCTGTTTCACCGATACTCTATGCTATAACAAGTAATGTTGTATTCTATCTGATATTCCATGTACTCCTTAAATTAGGCGTTATATCCGCTTGTATCGGAGTTGGCGAACTCTTCTTTGCATTCATTTTCAGAGCAATAAGAAAGGGCGTAAAGAGAAGGGAAAGAACAGCTAAGATCAAGGCAGAAGCTGTTCAGGAATAATACATAACGATAGCACCTCGCATAGACCGTATGGTACGGCTTTGCGAGGTGCTTTTTATAAGTCTGAAAATAAAAGCCCCCTGTGTTGTGAGATACACAGGGGGTTCATTTTTTATTGATAAAAGAGAAAATTAGTCAGCAGCATTGAGCTTCTTAGCGAGCTGAGACTTCTTTCTTGCAGCCTTATTCTTGTGCATAAGACCCTTAGCGCAAGCCTGATCTACTCTCTTGATAGCAACCTTGATAGCCTCTGCCTTATCAGCAGCACCTGTTGTTACAGCAGTGTCAGCCTTCTTGAGGATAGTCTTGAGGTTAGACTTTCTTGCTTTGTTAGCAGCAGCCTTAGTTGCGTTAACCTTAACTCTCTTCTTAGCGGATTTAATGTTCGGCATTTTGTTACACCTCCTTGAAATTTATGCGGAATGTATATATCTCCGCAATTTACAGATAATAAACACACATGGAGATGTGTGCTGCGATAAGTGCAACGCACACTTATCATACTGAGACATTATTAATTATAACATTTTCTGCTATGATTTTCAATAGTCAAAAACTGAAATGTTGATGCGATTTTTAATCGTAAATAAAGCAATATGCACAATAAAACGGTTTGAACAAGGAGAATGAGATGAATATGCGTACTGATCTTGCAGTTGAAAGCTTTGGCGGAGATGATATTCCAGAGGGGGTGAGCCGGGAAAAACGCGGAAAATCATTTGAGATAACGGAAATAGTGATACATGAAGACAGCTGTCTTGAATTGCTCGGAAAAGGCAAAGGACGCTATATCACGCTTGAAGGGCGCAGTCTGAGCCGTTTTGCAGATGACTATGATGAGATGGTGATTGAATTTGCAACTGAGCTTTCCCATCTTGTGCCTGATGGGGAGGTGCTTGTGGTCGGACTTGGCAACAACGATATAACGCCTGATGCTCTCGGACCTCAGGTGGTATCAAAGGTACTTGCAACAAGGCATCTTCGCAGTGAACTTGGCGATGAGATAGGTTTTCTTGCTTCGCTCAGAAGAGTTAGTTCGTTTGCCGGAGGTGTTCTTGGTCAGACAGGTATCGAGACTTCGGAGATAGTACGTGCCATAGCCGATAAGCTTCAGCCGGCTGCAATAATAGCAGTCGATGCACTCGCCTGTTCGGATGTTGAACGTCTCGGAACTACTATACAGCTTTCAGACACCGGTATTTCACCCGGAAGCGGAGTATCTAACACTCGCAGCGAGCTTTCGCAGAAGCAGTTTGGAGTACCAGTTATAGCTATCGGAGTTCCGACTGTTGTGGATATGCATACGATAGTGAAAAGTCTTACCGGAATAGACACTCAGGCAGATGTTCCGAACATGATGGTAACTCCGCGTGATATAGACCGTCTTACGGAAAGAGCCTCACAGCTGATAGCTTTCGGGATAAATCTTGCGCTTCATCCGTCATTGACTCTTGAAGATGTGAAAGGGCTGTTCTGAGCCATAAAAAATAGTATATAACTTTTTGGGTGGTCGAAAATGGCTGGGCGTTTGCGTAATTGCCACAAACTACAAACACACATTCTGTCAAGACCGCCATTTATGGCGCTTGTCTTGGTCTTGACTGTATCTGAAAATGTGAAATGATTCAGATACAATGCCGTGAGCGCAAGCAGATTAACGTTTTCTTACAAAGTGAGCGAGTAAAACGAGTGCCCCCGTGGAAGGGGGCGCAGGCTCTGCGCTGGGTTTGTGGTATAATATGCAATTGCGAACGCCAGATACACAGTAACCACCGAAATATTTATTACCCAACAAAAACAGGGATGAAGCATCATCCCTGAATCGCATTATGTATCAATAATTATTTCTTAGCCTGAGCTTTGAGAAGGTCTCTGATCTCTGTAAGGAGAACTTCTTCCTTAGGCGGCTCAGCAGGCTTTTCCTCTTCTTCCTTCTTCTTTCTTCCGATGTTCATAAGGGCATTAACGCTCTTCATCATGATGAATACGCACATTGCCATGATAAGGAAGTTGATAACAGCTGTGATGAAATCACCCCAGAGGATATATGATCCTGTGTTGCCGATCTCTGTCATACCGTGAACTTCAGCGCCGCCGATAGCTGCGATGATAGGATTGATAAAGTCATCAGTGAAAGCCTTAACGATGTCGCCGAAAGCAGCACCGATGATAACACCGATAGCCATGTCCATTACGTTGCCTTTAAGGGCAAATGCTTTGAATTCTTCAAGAAACTTCTTCATCTGAATTCTCTCCTTCACTTTTTATAATATTTATTAAATTTCCGGCAAGCCGGGAATTTCCGGTTCATCGTCCTTGACTGTCTTGCGTGCCTGCATATAATCCGGCAGTTCTATCGCGTCGATCTCGTCATTGTAAGTGGACTTTTTCTTTGGAAGTGCTTCAACTGCTTCAACGTTCTGAGACATTATCGCTTCCTTATGCTCATGAACATAGGCTTCAAGATCGTCTGCATTAGCTTCACCGGCAGCATTCATCGTAACGCGCGACTTGATATGTTCATATGAATTAAGCTTATTTGCGTCAACTTCCTTGGTGACACGCATGATGTCCTGAGTTTTTGTCTGAACTTTTGCTTCAAGATCTTCGGCATTTACCGAATCGGTCTTTCGCATATACATCTTATTGAATTTACCCGCCGTATTCGGGATAAGTTTTGAAGCGTCTACGAGAGGTGTATCTCCCATGTAATCGACACGTTTTTTCTCGAACTTCTTAAGACGGCCCATATCGCCGCCGTTTGCTGAAACACCGCCCATATCATTGCTGTGTTTACCGAAGAAGTCATCCATAGTGTCTTCTGCGTGTTTAGTGGATTTTCCGCCATCGAAGAATTCCCAGAAATCATCAGGAACGTCAACACGTTCTTTATCCTGCTGCGGCTGCTGTGGCTGCTGCGGTTGTGGAGCAGGAGCGCCATAAGGCGGCATACCTGCGGGCTGCACCGGAGCAATTCCGCCGTATGGCATAGGCTGAGGATAAGGAGCCGGAACGGGTTCACCGTTTTCGTTCAGCATCTGGGGCTGAGCGTACATGATAGGCTGAGCCTGACCATAGATAGGCATACCGTTCTGATCGTAGCCGATTATCTGAGGCTGAGCGTACATCATAGGCTGAGGCTGACCGTAGATAGGCATACCGTTCTGATCGTAGCCGATTATCTGGGGCTGAGCGTACATGATAGGCTGAGCCTGACCGTAGATAGGCATACCGTTCTGATCGTAACCGATTATCTGAGGCTGAGCATACATCATAGGCTGAGCCTGACCGTAGATAGGCATACCGTTCTGATCGTAGCCGATTATCTGAGGCTGAGCACCGTTCATCTGCGGCTGAGCGCCTGACTGAGGGATACCGCCCACCTGTGACATCTGAGGCATACCGTTCATTTGAGGCATACCTGTCATCTGCGGCTGATTCATCATAGGCTGAGGATAGCCGCCGTACATTCCTTGCATAGGTGCATTCTGCGGATTTGGCTGAGCACTGTGAGGAAGGGTAACTCTTTCGGTATCGAGTTTTGGGATAAACGGTTCATCAAAACTGCTGAAATCGAACTCCTGTTCATCGCTGTTGAGTTCATCAGCGGTATATAGATCAGAGGAAGAATCGGTAGGTGCTTTATCGCTTATAGTAAAAGTACCGCTTCCGAACTTGAATCCTCCGGCGTTTGGTTCTTCTTCTGTATGATAGCCGCCCATGTCGACTTGTTCGTAATTAACTTCCTGCGGGTTTTCGAGGTTCATACCGCAATTGACGCAAAACTTTAGTTTCGGCGGATTTTCGTTTCCACACTGAGGGCAAATCATTGAAAATCACTCCTTGACTGTAAAAATAGTCTCATCGCAGCAGCAGATTGTTGCAGCTGCTTAACGGATGATAGGACGATAATGCTGCTTGTCGTTTATTTTTAGACATATTTTCACATTATTTATTATAACATTATATTTTATTGATTTCAAGGGCTTTTTGAAATATTGTGAAAAAAGTGCTAATCAGAGAGTATTTTTTGTAACCCTCTACGTTATACACAATATAACCGATAGCTTTGTGTGAAAGGTGTACAATGATGATCGAGCGACTATTATGCTAAGCTTTTGTGATGGTTAAAATACAGCATAAAACTGTTGGAATCATACAAAATGAGGTATCGAATATTGTACGAAAAGCAGTATTTTTACAAATATGATAATGAAAGACTATATTTTCATGAAAAGATGTGTTATAATGTTAGTCGAAGATAAAAAGCAATGTTTTTAGTAAGAACAAAAGCAATAGCCGCTGTGAATCGCGGCAGTCAGGAGTTAGTAATGCCAAAGAAAAAAATAAGCAAAGAAAAGAGTATTCGCAGAACTAAACATCTAACTGAATTGATAATATGCATGGCTTGTCTCGCAGGCGGAGTTTTTGCTGTTAAGGGTATGGTAGACAGAAGCAGCGTTGTTACAAGCGGAGAGCATAAGGATAAGTCCGAGATCATTATTCAGGAAACATCCGCCGATCCTCAGGAGCCTTTTGATCCTAATAAAACGCTATATGAGACAAAAAATATCAATACAAAGGATAAATTCAAGGGCGATCTCATTCTTGTTAACGATAAGCATGAATATTATGTAACAGGTGAAGAGGATCTGGTAAGTATCCTTGATAAAAATGAGGAGACCGGAAGAACTTATTTCGGTGCAGTTGATAATACCTATACTATCGTAAGTCAGATGTATGAGCCGCTGGCAACTATGATCGGCGATTTCTACGATATTTACCATATCGACAATATCATTATCTACGGCGCTTTCCGTACTACCGAGTTCCAGAAGGAGCTCTACGATAAGGCTATGGAGAGCGATAATGAGGAAGATAAACAGCGTGTTGCAAAGCCGGGCTTCAGTGAGCATGAATCAGGCTATGCAGTCGATTTCTCGACTCTCCCGGATTATGATTATCAGGGAACAGGCGATTATGCGTGGTTCAGTGAGAACTGCTATAAATACGGTCTTATTATAAGGTATCCTGAAGATAAGGAAAATATTACAAATATCCGCTATGAACCATGGCATTTCCGTTATGTCGGAAAGCCCCACTCTTACTATATGACCAAAAATGGTCTTTGCATGGAAGAATACATGGACCTTTTAGAGCAGCATCCTTACAGCGGTGAGCATCTTGAGTTTACTGATGAGGACGGCAGGAATTTTGAAGTTTATTTTGTTCCTTCCGATGACAGCGCTGAAACTACGAGTGTGCCTGTACCTTCGGGTCTGAAATACGAAATCTCAGGCAATAATTACAACGGATTCATCGTTACAGTGTATAAGGACGAAAAGCTGAACGCTGAAGAACCGCCTCATGAGGAAACTCAGCCGGAAGAAACACAGCAGGAGGAAGAAACTCAGGCTGAAACAGAAGCCGAGGAAGCTCCTCAGGAATAATTGCAAATAATAGTATAAAATAAACCGGAAGCATCAGACTGCTTCCGGTTTTTGATTATATATCAGTATTATAGTCCGCGGTTTTTCTGTTCTGCGGAAGGACCATACATATTCTCGTTCGGGTCGCCGGGCTGTGCATACCAATAGAGCAGGAAAAATGCTCCGATACAGGTAAAGGCGATCAGATACCACCAGCCGCTTTTTCCGATATCGTGAAGTCTGCGTACTGAAGCTGCAAGAAAAGGAATGAATAATATCAGTGAAACGAGTCCGGAAGCTAAAAGAGTTACTGTGTAATTTCCCATACCGATATATCCTGCGACTGTTCCGATGATCATTTGCAGGATATAAGCGTACCAGAATTCGCTTCTTGTAGATCTTCCGCTGAAGTTGTTCCAGTTCTTGAAGAACATCTTAACAGCCTGAGGAAAAGTTACAAAAGCCGGCGGATCAGGCACGTAGTTAGGATCGACCTGAGGACGGCTGTTCTGTTGCTGCTGACCGTATGGCTGAGAAAACTGAGGTGCAGAAGACGAATAGTTATCGTTTCCTGTTGCCGCACCGCATTCCTCACAAAATTTTGCGTTATTAAGCAGTTCTGCACCGCAATATGGACATTTCATATTAGCATTCTCCTTTTTATGAGTTTAGTGAAGTTCCGATTTTTTCACCGTATTTAACAATAGTCTCATAACCCTCTGCTGAGTTTTTCAATATGTCTTTGTCGATAGAGGCTTTTCCTTTTTCAAGAAGAACGACGATGGTTGACCCTCCGAATTCAAACATACCTTTTTCCTGACCGCGCTTTACAGGACCTGCCTCATCATGATTGCAGATACGTCCTACCATCATCGCGCCGACCTCTACCTGTATAACATCGCCGAAATTATCAGTATGTATAAGAGTATATTCGCGGCTGTTGCGCTTATAGATGTTGTATTTTTCGAGCGCTATCGGGTTTACGGTATGCAGTACGCCTTCGATGAAGGTGTTGCCTGTTTTAACGCCGCTGTCGATATAGCAGTAGCGGTGGTAATCGTCGACCTCAAGGCGGAATATCAGGCAGAGTCCGCCGTTGAAACGGTCTGCGAGGAATTTGTGGTCGATGAGGTCTGATATGCGGTAGCGAGAACCCTTTATCCGGAAAATACTCTTGCGGTCGATACGGTATACCGAAAGCTTTGAGTCGCACGGACTTATAAGGTGCTGCGGTGTCATATCGACAGGCCGCATTTCCGGCTTGACACTTCTTGTAAAGAAAGCGTTATATGACGGGAAATTGTACATCACGTATTGTGAGGTATCAATGCCGCTGCTTCTGATGAAGCGTTTTATGAGCGGCTTTGAAAGACGTGAATCCATGAATCTTCCTGCGGCTCTTGAAAGAGCAGGTGCAGTTAAAAGCTTGAGCATTATTCTTCCGCCGACTGAACCATAGAGCAGTTTCAGCAGCTTGTTCTGTTTTTTATTTGTGACGATGATCTCGCCTTTTCTGTTCTTGATCATAATTATAATCTCGCATTGGCAAGCATAAGCTTTATACGGTTTTCCTGATTGACTTTTGTAGCGCCGGGGTCATAGTCGATAGCGACTATATTTGCATTTGGATTATCTTCCTTTATTGCACGGGACATACCCTTTGCAACGATGTGGTTCGGAAGGCATCCGAAAGGCTGGGCACATATGATATTTTCAACGCCGGATTTTGCCAGAGCAGCCATTTCAGCCGGTATCAGCCAGCCCTCGCCCATAACGACTCCCTGATTAATGTACTTATCAGCAAGCTTTCTGAGGTACTCGAAATCATGCAGAGGTTCAAAGCTTCCCTGCTCCTTCATTACCTTTATGAGTTCCTTCTGCTTAGCGTAAAGCAACTTGTATCCAAGCTTATAGGCAAACGACATCTTATTGTGATTATCATAGATGTCGGCATCGTTGAAAGTACCGGCAGCGCAGTACATAACGAATTCAAGCAGCGAAGGAACAACTGGTTCGCAGCCTTCTGAGATGAGGAAGTCCTCAAGGTGGTTGTTTGCGAGCGGTGAGTATTTAACGTAGATCTCACCGACGATACCGACCTTGATCTTCTTTTCGCTGCTAAGCTCGATAGAAGCGAAATCATCGAGTATATCGCGGTATATCTTTTTTGCTTTAAGGTATTTCTTATCCTTCTTGCGGAAGATATTACCCATTCTGTTCTGCCATTTATCGAGCATTTTCTTTGAATCGCCCTTATTCACCTCATAAGCGCGGCATTTGTTATAGCAGGTCATGAGCAGATCACCGTAGAGAACAGCGTGGAGAAGCTTCACGAACATAGGTGCAGTGATACGGAATGCGCTGTCCTTTTCGAGACCGCTGAAGTTCAGCGAAACTACCGGGACCTGAGGATAATTCTTATCAACGGCTTTTCTCAGAAGGTGGATGTAGTTTGAAGCACGGCATCCGCCGCCGGTCTGAGTGATAAGCAGAGCAGTCTTATCGACATCGTATTCGCCGCTGTTGAGAGCGTCCATGAACTGACCTATTACCAGCAGAGCCGGATAGCAGGCATCATTGT
Organism: uncultured Ruminococcus sp.; assembly: GCA_900315755.1. Lineage (GTDB taxonomy): Bacteria > Bacillota > Clostridia > Oscillospirales > Ruminococcaceae > Ruminococcus. Next base: position 1,548 of record ONAI01000004.1, on the reverse strand, counting down.
GAACGTTTTTCAGTCCTTCATCAACGACAGCGCGCGAATCATTTTGCAGAAGCTTCATTTTATAGCCCTCAGCTTCAAAGATCTTACAGAGCATCTTGAAGTGGATAGGCAGCATATCCGGTACGAGGATAGTATGAGTTTTTTTCATTTCCTCGGTGAATTTAACGTATTCAGACATTATGTTACCTCCGGTAAAGAATGGAGAATTGAGAATGGATTTCTAAAGTATCATTCCTCAGTTCTGTTTTTGGATTGTTCCATAGCTGCGACAAGACTTCTCAGCCTTATTCTTGCAGCGCCGAGGTTATTGATCTCGTCGATCTTTAGCTGGGTGTAGAGTTTTCCCTTGCTTTCGAGTATGTTACGTACTTCATCGCTTGTTACAGCATCAATGCCGCAGCCGAATGATACCAGCTGGATAAGCTGCATATCGCTCTGGGTTGTGACGTAATTCGCAGCACGGTAAAGTCTTGAATGGTAAGTCCACTGGTTGAGAACGCCGAGCTTAGGAGTACGGGCAAGCTGAGCAACGCTGTCCTCGGTAACAACAGCCATTCCGAGACTTGTAATAAGTTTATGTATACCGTGGTTGATCTCCTTGTCGATGTGGTAAGGACGACCTGCGAGAACGATGATATTTCTTTTTTCGGCACGAGCCTGTTCGATGATGTCTCTTGCCTTGTTTGCGATCTCTGCACGGAATTTTTCCATAGCCTCATATGCCTTATCGACAGCTGCCGGGATCTTTCCCTTGACGTTATACTTGGCAAGAGCTTTGGTCATAACGTTGATAACGTTCTTTCTGATATTCGGATCCATATAAGGATGAATGAAGTTGTTATTGTTGAGACGCGGATTGTTTGCAAGAAGAAGCTCCGAGTAATACGCAACGACAGGACAGTTGAAGTGGTTATCGCTGCCGCCCTCATCAATATTGTAGCTCATGCAGGGATAGAATATGAAATCAGCACCCTTATCGAGGAGATTCTCGATGTGTCCGTGAGTAAGCTTTGCAGGATAGCAGACCGTATCTGAAGGTATGGTATGCTGTCCGAGGTAGTACATCTGGCGCGAGCTTTCGTCCGAAATGATAGTCCTGAAGCCGAGAGTTGTGAACAGCATATGCCAGAACGGAAGCTGTTCATAGAAGCTGAGAGCCAGCGGAAGTCCGACAGTTGCGCGGTATTTGCGCGGCTGGTGAGTTTTTACTGTATTTATGATGCTGTCGTATTTATACTCATAGAGGTTTGGTATTTTGTTCTTGATCTTGATACCGCCGCCCTTTTCGCAGCGGTTTCCTGAAATGAAACGTCTGCCCTTACCGAAGTTGATGATGTTCAGCTGACAGTGTGCGGTACAGCCGTTGCAGTTCACAGAGCGCGATGTATAGGCGAAAGTTTCGAGTTCTTCAGCTGAGATGAGGGTGGATTTTTCGCCGACAGCTCTTTCCTTAGCGTAGAGAGCACATCCGAAAGCGCCCATAAGTCCGGAAATAGCAGGACGAATAACATTTCTGCCCATTTCCTTTTCAAACGAACGGAGTACAGC
>ONAI01000079.1 GCA_900315755.1 uncultured Ruminococcus sp. | reverse complement strand
CTTCAACCATTGCAAGTTATAAGAAGTATATAAGACTTCATATTTCGCCTAAAATCGGACATTATCTTTTGACAAGCATATCTGCTGAGCAGCTGCAGTCGCTTATAAACGATCTGGTCTCAGAAGGTTTCAGCAAGAATACTATAATAAGTATAAAGGGAATTCTCTCGAGCAGTCTGAATTACGCAGTTCAGCCGCTTCATTACATACAGACCTCACCGATGGTTTATGTGAAGATACCTAAAGGATCACGCAGCAACTTCAAGGCTTCACTGTATGTGCGAGATGTTATTGAGGAAGATGTTATAAACAAGATATTTGAACGTTTTCCTAAAGGCACTTCACCGTATCTGCCTATGATGCTTGCTTATCACTGTGGACTGAGGTTAGGTGAGGCTTTTGCAGTAACATGGGATAATGTTGATTTTGATAATAAGACTATCACTATTGACAAGCAGCTTCAATGGCATGATGAGAAGAAGGTGTGGTATCTGACACCACCTAAGTACAACTCTTCAAGAATCATCGATATAGATCAGTTTGTTCTGAATCTGCTAAATGAGTTAAGGGCGGAGCAGGCTGCGAACAAGGAGTTTTATGATGAGTTCTATACGACCTTGCACTATAATGAGCAAGACGGTATCAACACCAGCAGCGGGGAAGTGATCGACTTCATTAATGTATATGAGAACGGAGGCTTTATCCAGCCACGGACCATGCAGCATACCAGTACGGTGATACATGAGTTTTGTCCTACTTTTAATTTTCACTCCCTGAGACATACTCACTGTACCCGTTTATTAGAAGCAGGCCTGCCGCTGAAATATGTGCAGGAGAGGCTTGGACATAAAAATATAATTGTTACAATGAACATTTATAATCACCTAACACGAAATCAGGCTGAACAGGGCAAAAAGGCTCTGGAGGATGTTTTCAAATAATCTGACCGTCGTTCAGGACCACACCTGAGCGACGTTTTTTATATAAAGAATGTTGCCTGCTACTTGCAAAACAGTCCGTTATCGGTTATAATAGTAACATAATAAAGGCAACACCGCACAAAGACCGCCTGACGTCTTTGTACTGAATCTGCTTGGATATTTTCCGTCATCTTGCACAGAAATCCCTTGACATACGTCAGTATGCCTGCGGAATTTCTATACAATCTGACGAAAAATCTCACGGCGCATCTTCAGCACAATCTTTGTGCGGTATTGCCTAAACTCTCGGAAGAGGTGCGTTTATGCTGAAAATAGTTTTCGGAGATGTCGAGAATTCGATATATCATCCTCCGACATACTTTGATAATACCTATGAGGATGAATGGATAACTGATCCGCTCTCTGTAAAAATGATAAAGGATATCGACAAGTCAGATGTTATCAGTGCAAGAGCTATTGACAGCCCTGTACTGGGTTCGATTTCTGTCAAGGAACTGTCCGGCGGTGTGAAAACTCTCATCCTTATGCAGTTCGATGAATCAGGTAAGATATTCAATGCTTCTGCCTGCGGCGATAACTGCGCAAAGTGGATATATGAGATAAGCAAACATAAAGATCTTACCATTGCCCTTCATCATATAATGGACTTCAGTGCCTGCGAAGATTTCAGTGCATTTATCGTAAATTCAGGCAAGCAGGTCGGCAGCTATAAAGAGTACCTTGACGAAGCGCTCAGGATAGAGGAAAGATAACTATGAAGGGAAAATATCATATTATCGTTCAAAACAGCCGGGTGAAGTTTGAGTTTGATATAAAGCGCAATATAACTATTGTCCGCGGCGATAGTGCTACCGGAAAGACAACGCTTGTATCTCTGATAGATACATACGACAGACTGGGAGCCGATTCAGGCGTTGAGCTATCATGTGCAAGAAGATGCCTGACGGTCAATAATTCAAACTGGGAATCCATTCTGAACAGCGTCAGCGAGTGCATTGTCTTCATAGACGAGGAGAACACCATTATCAAGTCTGACGACTTTGCACGAAAGATCAAGGGCACTAATAATTACTATGTTATCATAACAAGGGAAAATCTGCCGAATCTTCCTTATTCGGTTGAGGAGATATACGGGATCCATACTTCCGGCAAGTACGCAGATATGCGCAGGACGTATAACTCGTTCTATCAGCTTTATTCTGTCGATGAGCAAAGCATGGCTGATAAGGCAGAAACTGTTATCGTTGAGGATTCCAACTCAGGATATGATTTCTTCAAAGCCGTTGCAGCCGACGATATAAACTGCATCAGCGCAGGCGGAAAGACTAAGATAAAACGTACCGTTATGGACAACGAGGGGAAAAATCTGCTTGTTATCGCTGACGGAGCAGCTTTCGGTTCTGAAATGGGAGAGCTGTTTCTTTATATGCAGAAGCATCCGGAAGTCAGCCTGTATTTACCGGAATCCTTTGAGTGGCAGATCTTGAAGTCAGGTCTTATAGATGGCAACAGAATAGCTGATATCTTGCAGCATACCGAGGACTTCCTTGAAAGCTCAGAGTATTTCAGCTGGGAGCGCTTTTATACAAAGCTGCTCATATCCGAGACGGAAGGAACATATTTGCAGTATTCCAAACAGAAGCTGAATGATGTCTATCTGAATCCGAATGAAAAAGAAGCAGTCCTCACAGTTGCCGATATTATCAGGGAAAACATAACCTGAAACCGGAGCGATTTTGTCACCCGTTTGTCACCCTAAATTGAAAAATGCTAAGTTCTGACACATATTTCAAAAGGGCAATAAGAATTTGTATTTGCAAAAATACGGCTATTTTTCGGCAATTATACGCAGAATAGCGCAACGCTGTGGAATCCGCAAATCGGCTATACATGAATGGGCAACAACCCGATGGTTGGTGCTACTGTTGCTTGCGCAGTTGCTGTTGAAGAGGCTATGAAGTAATAGCTTTTTGGCTATAATACGCAATATAATAGAATCCCGACGGATCTTTAGGTCTGTCGTGATTTTTGTATTAATAAAAACCGCACACAGCTCCAATATGAAGAGCCGTGTGCGGGTGAAATGAACATTAACGCGGAAGCCGGCGAGGTGACTCGCTGCCGCATTTAGAAGCGGAAATCACGTTTGCCTTCGTTTTTGATCTCAGTGAGGTACTCAATGGCGCGCTGACGGCGCTTTTCGTCCGGAACATTCTGTATTTCACGGGCAATGAGTGCTTCTCCGACAGCTTTTGTTTCAGGTGAAGCGTAGTCAGTGAGATATTCCTGAAGAGTCATGAGGGCATTTGGATGACAACAGTTCTGTATCTGACCTACCTTACACAGTGCCATAAAGCGGTCGCCTGTACGTCCTTCGCGGTAGCAGGCAGTGCAGAATGAAGGAATATATCCAAGATCCATGAGCCACTTTACAACCTCGTCAAGTGAACGCTGGTCTGAAACATCGAACTGTTCAGTATCATGAGGTCTTTCTTCGGGAGTATAACCGGCATATCCGCCAACGGAAGTTCTTGAACCGCCTGAGATCTGTGAAACGCCGAGTCCGATGACCTTTTCGCGGCAGGCTTCGCTCTCACGGGTGGATATTATCATACCGGTGTAGGGGACTGCTATACGGATACAAGCAACGATCTTTGCAAATGTATCATCGTCTATACCGTTATCGAATGAATCGAGGTCTATGTCGGATGCTTTTCTGAGACGCGGTACGCTGATAGTGTGAGGTCCTACGCCGTGAACAGCTTCGAGGTGCTCAGCGTGCATAAGAAGTCCTGCAAATTCATAGCGGTATTTGTCAAGGCCGAAGAGAACGCCAAGACCTACATCGTCAATACCGCCCTCCATAGCACGATCCATAGCTTCTGTGTGGTAAGCGTAATTGTGCTTCGGACCGGCTGGATGAAGTACCTCATAGCTTGCCTTGTGGTAGGTCTCCTGGAAAAGAATATAAGTACCGATACCGGCATCGCGCAGCTTTCTGTAATTCTCGACAGTTGTTGCTGCGATGTTTACATTTACACGGCGGATAGCACCGTTTTTATGTTTGATCGAGTAAATGGTCTTGATACAGTCAAGGATGTATTCGATAGGGTTGTTTACCGGATCCTCGCCTGCTTCAATAGCAAGACGCTTATGTCCCATATCCTGAAGAGCGATGACCTCATCGCGTACCTCTTCCTGAGTGAGCTTTTTACGCGGGATCTCCTTGTTCTGCTGATGATAAGGACAGTATACGCACTTATTTACGCAGTAATTTGAGAGATAGAGCGGAGCGAACATAACTATTCTGTCGCCGTAGAAAGCTTCTTTGATCTCTCTTGCAAGGGAGTATATCTTCTCGATTATCTCAGGATCATCGCAGGCAAGAAGTACGCTTGCTTCGCGGTGAGTAAGACCGGCACATTCAACGCCTCTGCCAGTCTTTTTAGGACGTGCCTTTTCAAGGATCTGGTCAATCAGTTCGTGATCGTTTTTATGTTCATCAGCGTATTTGAGAGTTTCGAGTATCTCTTCATCGTTGATGAATTCCTCAGCTTTAAGTGATTTAATATCGTACATAGCTTACCTCCATTATTTCTTGGAAACAGCGGCTTTAACTGACACTCCGCTGATTTGTCCGAGCCTGCCAGTGAGACTGCTTATTGTATCCGGTTTTGCATCAAGTGCAACTGAGATGATGGATATTCCGCGTTCTTTGTAGGGGATACCCATTCTTCCGATGATAATACTGCTATATTCATGCAGTACCTTGTTTACTTCTTCGACTGCCGACTGCTCATCGACCACTATCGCAGCGACGGCTATTCTTTTTTCATCCATTTTGCCTCCTGCGGACACAAAAAAACGTCCGTAATCGTATACGGACGGTATTATACACTGAATTGTATATCGGTATAAATGCCATCCGATAACAGGGCGTCAGCTCTGCTGTCCGAAAACAAATTTTTAAAAAAGCCGAACACAGAATAAATCCTGTGTACCGCTGATATTATTATAACATATGATAGATAATGTTTCAATAGTTTAGGGTTAGTATAGTATAACACTTATGGTGGTCACACGACAGTGAGGAATATGATAATAAAAAACAGGATTGCCACGAATATGTGCAGCTTGCATTTTGAAACTGCTTCGCTTAGTGTGAGACCGTGCCTGAGAATTCTTGATGCTATTCCAACGATAGGCGGCATCATTACTGCCAAAAATGAAAATGTCTCAAACATAGGCGAGTTCATGCACATGAAGAATATGAAAAGTGAAATGAATTCAAGTATCATAACCTCTGTGCCGGTGGCAGAGAGGTTGTATGACTTTGATTTACCGTGATGATTTGAAGCACTTGCCTGTGCAAACATTGCTGCAACTTTTTCTTCGGGTGTCTGCGGGGAATCGCTTGTAACAACGTCTGATAGGTCAGGATTTTCAGATTTCGTAGTGCTTTTGTGATGCCGTACTTGTTCAAGAATTTCTTCCGCTTTTTTGTCAGCTGACTGCGGCGTATCTTTCATTATAGCAGGGGAGTGGATACGTTTCTCCGATTCCTTGACGCGCTTTGAAGCTCTTGCTTGTGCAAACATAGCTTCTACCTTAGCTTCGGCGTTCAAACGCTTGGTTTCCTGTTCGCCAGCAGCAGATGTGTTATTCATATCATTATTGTTTTCCATTTTTTTCACCTTCTTTGTTGCTGATCGGTATAAACAGCTGCTCAGAAAATAATTGTCCAGCTGTTTTAGCCTTTATTAATAAATTATACATCAGATACGATAAGGTGTCAATATTATTAATTGCGATCAATTGGGACAAACGGCTTGATGGTATTTTTTATTGCCAAATATTGCTATCTCTATCAATTTGTATGTATTTTTCAAATTTTACTGGACAAATTGTTTTTTTTGTGTTATAATATACTTTAGTTTAATATTTGAGGTGATTTCTAATGGGTTTACTCTCATTCTTTAAAAGCGGCAATTATTTCGATAAGGGTATGACTCCAAAGTGCGATTACTGTCAGAACGGTAAACGTGCAAGAGACGGCAATAAGGTTCTGTGTGAAAAAAGAGGTCTCGTTGACTGCTCTTATTCATGCAGCAAGTTTATCTATTCTCCATTGAAGAGAATTCCTGTAAAACAGCTTAATTTCGTTGGAAGTCTTGCTGATGAGGATATTTATATCGAATCCGCAGGAGACCGTGCTGAAAGAGAAAAACAGCAGGCTGAGGCTGAAAAGGAAATTCAGAAAAAAGCTGAGGCAAGAGAGGCTGCTCTCAAAAAGCAGGAAGAAGAGGATGAAGCAGAAGAAGCTGCTGAGGCTGCCAAAGCTGCTGAAACTGAAAAAGCTGCTGAAACTGCTGAAGATCCGGATGCTGCTGAGTCTCAGGAAAAGTCCGCCGAAAATGCAGAGGGTGAGAATTCTGCTGCTTCTCAGGAAGGCTGACCGTATCAGGTTTTTATGCTGCGGAAATGCTTTATGCATTACCGCAGCTATGATACTTTCTTTTCGCTGCGTTATTGGTTTTATAATACTGCCTCTGTCGGCAGTCCAAATCGACAGCCAAAATCTAATATGCGGGTGTGGCGAAATTGGCAGACACGTTAGATTTCGTTCACGCTACGTCATTGGAGGAGTGCTTGAGATATGGAAGATTTCATCAAAGCACATAAGTTCAGCAATAACCATATGGAACAATTGAAAAATGATAAGCTTTGTGGTTGTTTTTATTGTTTAGAGATCTATTCTCCATCAGAAATAAACGAATGGATAGTTGCTGACAATGACTGTGACCGATATGGCACAGCAATTTGCCCATATTGTGGAATTGATTCTGTTATCGGTGAAAGCTCAGGTTACCCTATCACTAAGAATTTCCTTACTAAAATGAACAGGTATTGGTTTTAATATGTTTAATATGCGGGTGTGGTGAAACTGGCAGACACGTTAGATTTCGTTTGTGCTACGTCATTGCATTTATAAAACTGCTCCCTGTCGGCAGTCAAAATCGACAGTAAAAATTAATATGCGGGTGTGGTGAAATTGGCAGACACGTCAGATTTCGTTCGCGCTACGTTATTGGAATTATAAGGCAACAACTTTATTGTGCAAAGTTAACAAAAATTTAATGTGCGGGTGTGGTGAAATTGGCAGACACGTCAGATTTAGGTTCTGATGCCGTAAGGTGTGCAGGTTCAAGTCCTGTCACCCGCACCATTCAAAAAGTCCGATTATTCGGGCTTTTTTCTTTTGCTCTCTTCTAT
>ONAI01000016.1 GCA_900315755.1 uncultured Ruminococcus sp. | reverse complement strand
ATGTTTCTGCAAGGATGACCTGTATAGCGTCCTGTAACGATATTGTCAGTATCCTTTGCTTTGATAACAAGTTCCTTGAATGTAGGGTGTATCTGGCATTCCTCGGAAGCAAGGAAGCGTGTTCCTATCTGAACGCCCTCTGCTCCAAGCATGAATGAGGCTGCCATACCTCTTCCGTCGGCGATACCGCCGGCAGCGATAACAGGTATCTCAACAGCGTCCACGACCTGCGGAACGAGACACATTGTCGTATTATCGCCGATGTGTCCGCCGGATTCGGTACCCTCAGCGATGACAGCATCTGCGCCTGATCTTTCCATTCTCTTTGCAAGTGCAACAGACGGAACTACCGGAATGACCTTGATACCGGCTTCCTTCCATGCAGCAACGTATTTTCCGGGATTTCCGGCACCTGTTGTAACGACCTTGACACCCTCATCTATGACAAGCTGAGCGAGATCATCGGCATTAGGGCTCATGAGCATGATGTTAACGCCGAAAGGCTTATCTGTTTTTTCTTTGCAAAGTCTTATCTGTTCTCTGAGGTAGTCGATAGGAGCGTTTCCGCCTGCAATGAGACCAACACCGCCTGCATTTGATACAGCAGAAGCGAGAGTATGTTCGGCTACCCATGCCATACCGCCCTGAATGATCGGGTACTGGCATCCTAAAAGTTCAGTTATCCTTGTTTTCATAATGATTCTCCTTTGTATAAGCGTCAGTATTCAAGAATGATACCGCCGTATGTAAGACCGGCGCCGAAGCCTATCAGTGCAAGCTTCTGACCGCGTTTGATGAGTCCCTTTTCGATACCCTCGTTGAGTGCGAGCGGTATTGAAGCGCTGGATGTGTTTCCGAAGTGATCGAGTGTTACAATGAATTTATCCATAGAAACGCCGAGCTTCTTTGCGGCAGTTTCGATTATTCTTACGTTTGCCTGATGAGGTATGAACCAATCTATGTCGTCTTTGGTCACGCCGATCTTTTCAGCAGCAAGAGTGAACGATTTCGGAAGTGCGCTTGTTGCGAACTTGTATACCTCCTTGCCGTTCTGGAAAAGCTTGTGCAGAGGCATATCCGGAAAATTATCAGTAAAGTCATCCGGTGCATCCTGCTTGATTTCCGGAGCGACATTGAGTGATCTTGCGCAGAGAAGATCAGCTCCGCTGCCGTCCGAACGGAGAGCAGAGGAATACATCTTATCGCTTTTTTCTATGATAGCTGCCGCAGCGCCGTCACCGAAAAGGATACATGAGCCGCGGTCGGTGAAATCGAGAAAGCGTGACAGCGATTCGTTTGCAACGACAAGTACATACTTTATATTTTCATCTGTCTGGACGAATCTTCTTGCGGTATCAAGGGCATAAACAAAGCCTGTACAGGCGGCGTTCAGATCGAAAGCGCCGGCATTCACAGCACCTATCTTGTGCTGTATTACGCTTGACATACTTGGGGTAAGGAAATCGGAGGTCGCCGTACATGAAATAACAAGACCAATGTCTTTTACGTCGATACCTGCTTTTTTTACAGCAGCCTCGGCAGCTTTCATTCCCATATACCATGTTGGCTCCCAGCCAGCCATGGGGCGCTCGACAATACCTGTCCGGGTGCGTATCCACTCATCGTTTGTTTCGATAAAGCGGGTAAAATCATCGTTTTTCAGTTTCTGTTCGGGAATATAATTACCCATAGCCAGAATGTTGATACCCATCAGAAAACTCCTTTTTAAGAAATATTTATAAATAATGGTTGTAAAAAACGGAATTATATGTTATTATAATATTGTTGCCGAACTATTTATACACCAAAACACATTACAGGCAACGCAGACATAATTATCCACACATAATATATTGTAAATCATTTCCGGTTTTTTTGCAATGATATTTTCATACTTTGCTTTGCTAAAAATAAAATATCGTCTATTCTTACAAAAAAACCAGTGATGTTTTGGCAGGTTTCACCAAAAGTTTGTGTATAACATACAGAAAGGGAGTTTTTCATTATGACAATTTCACTATTTTCCGGACAGGGGTCGCAGTATTCCGGCATGGGAAAAGATATTCTTGATTCTATGCCTGAACTCGGTGCGGTATACGATACGGGCTCGGAGATACTGGGCAGAGATCTCAGAGAGATCTGCTTCTCAGCATCGGATGAGGAGCTTGCACGGACTATAAACGCTCAGCCGGCTATAATGGCAACTTCTATCGTCTGCCTCAGGGCTGCACAGTCAAAGGGTTTCGAGTTTGCCGGCGTTGCAGGACATTCTCTCGGTGAATATGCAGCTATGTACGCTTCGGGAATGATCTCACTTGAAGATGCGTTCGTTCTTATAAAAGCCCGTGCGGAGGCTATGGAAGAGGCTACTAAGGCAAGTAAGGGTGCTATGGCTGCTATCATGAAGATAGCTCCGGAAAAGGTCGAGGAGGTATGCTCAGGCGCTGAGAACTATGTTACCGCTGTAAACTATAATTCGCCGGTCCAGACCGTTATCGCCGGAACTCCTGAGGGTATCGAGGAGGTTTCTCCGGTATTTGCCGAAATGAAGGCAAGAGTTATAACCCTCAATGTTGCAGGTGCATTTCACTCAAAGCTTATGCAGTCTGCCGCAGATAAATTCTATGAAACTGCAAAGAATGTCAGATTCTCTGCTCCGCAGGTGAAGTATTATTCAAACGTTACAGGCGGCGAACTCACAGATTTTTCGGATATGGCTTCTCTCCTTGCTAAGCATATCGTTTCGCCGGTACGTTTTACCTCTGAACTGGCTGCTATGCAGGCTGACGGTGCCGACAGATTTGTTGAATTCGGTCCCGGAAAGACTCTTACAGGTCTTGTAAAGAAGACACTAAAGGATGTTACAGCTGTCAACGTTGAGAATGCTGATACTCTTGCATCACTTTGAAATATAAATACAAAGGAGAAAACAAAATGAACAGATTTGCACTTATCGGTCATCCTCTCGGACATTCAATGTCTCCGCTGATACATGAAAAATTATTTGCGCTCAGCGGTATTGAGGATGCTTCTTATGAACTCATCGACATTGCTCCGGAAAATATTCCTGAGAGCCGTCAACTGATCGAAAGTCTCCGCGGACTTAATGTTACTATCCCTCACAAGCAGTCTGTTATCAGACTTGTGGATGTGCTTGCGGAAAGCGCCGAACGTTACAATTCAGTGAACTGTATCAACTGTGATAACGGTACTCTTACCGGTTACAATACCGATTGTGACGGCTTCCTGCGTTCGGCAAAGGAGCTTCCTATCGGCGGAAATGTTGTTATACTCGGCTGCGGCGGTGTCGGACGCATGATCGCTATTGAATGTGCCCTTCACGGTGCTAAGATAACGCTTGCTGTTATTCCTCAGGACATAAAGACTGCTCAGCTGCTTATGGCTGAGATACTTTCAAAATGTGCCGGTGCAAGTGTAAGAATAGAGGAAATATCGTCAATAAGCGAAAAATATGATCTTCTGATAAATGCGACTCCTGTCGGAATGTATCCTAAGACCGATGCCTGTGCTGTCAGTGACAAAGTCATTGAGGACTGCGGAAGTGTTTTCGATGTTATTTACAACCCAACAGAAACTCTTCTTATGAATAAAGCACGTTCAATGGGCAAAACTGCTGTCGGCGGTGCTGCAATGCTGGTATATCAGGCTGTGAAAGCCCATGAGATATGGTACGGCGGAAAGTTCGATGACGAGGAAGTTGCTAAGATAATAACCTCGGTAGAAGAGCACGTTGACCAGATGAACAAGAACTGAGATCGGGGCTCACAATGATACGTAAGGCTTTGTCGGCTGATGTTTCGCGGATAGCCGAGATGATAGTTACAAATTACCGCGTGAACTTTTACCGCTTTTTTCACAACGATCCGTTCTATTTCGGTGAGCTGAATGTGCTCGATACTGCTTCGGAATACGCTGAGGGGACGGAAAAACTTCTTAACACCTATGTTTATGATGACGGTGTTGTTAAGGGAATGATAGAAGTCAGCGGCAGAGAGATAGTGAAGCTTTATGTTGAACCGCAGTTCCAGAACAGCGGTATCGGTGCAGAATTGCTCAGTTTTGCAGTAAACGAGCTTCATGCGGACTGGCTCTGGGCACTTGAGTACAACGAGCGCGGTATAGCTTTTTATAAAAGACACGGCTTTGTGCTTACAGGCGAAAAAATGATCGAGGACGAATGGGTGCCTCTGCTGAAGCTGGCAATCCCTTCGCAGTAAACGGAAGGAGAAATGTATGACTGTATTCTTATGCGGCTTTATGGGCTGCGGAAAATCGACTGTCGGAAAGCTGGCGGCAAAAAAACTCGGCTGCGGCTTCTGCGATACTGATGACCTTATAGTGCGTACTCTCGATATGACGATACCTGAAATATTTGAGCAGAAGGGAGAGCCCTTCTTCCGTAAAACGGAGGCTGAGATAGTGAAGTCGCTCTGCGGAAAGAAAACCGTTGCTGCCTGCGGCGGCGGTGCTATGCTTAATCCTGATACAGCCAAAGCGGCTTCTGATTCGGGATGTGCTGTTATATTTCTGGATGTTCCGTTCGATGTTTGCTATGAGCGTATCAAAAATGATACGAACCGTCCGATAGTTATGCGGTCAACTAAGGAAGAACTTGAACAGCTTTTCAATACCCGCCGTGAGGTATATCTGAAACATTCAACGCTTTGCATAGAATGTGCGGATAGTCCGATGGAGATAGCCGAGCAGATAGCTGCGGCTGTAAAGAAATGACACTGCTGTTTATATGAAATTTCAGGGGTGTTTCCCCTTATAATAATTAATGGAGAAAAATATGCTTATTTATAATGCTGAGATACACACAATGTCTGCAAAAGACGTTATTCAATGCGGCTGGATCACCGTAACTGACGGCAAGATCACCGAAATAGGTGAGGGTACTCCTGACCTTATCCCTGAGGAAAGCTTCAATGCTGAGGGCGGTATGCTGCTGCCGGGATTCATTGATGCTCATACCCACCTCGGTATCATTGAGGATGGTCTGGATTTTGAGGGCGATGACTGCAACGAATCCACCGATCCTTTCACACCGCAGATGAGAGCTGTTGACGGTATCAATCCATTCGACCGTTGCTTTGAAGAAGCACGTATGCGCGGTATAACTGCGGTTGCTTCAAGTCCCGGAAGCGCTAATCCGTGCGGCGGAGAGATATGTGCTATAAAAACCAACGGCAGACGCATTGACGATATGATGATACGTACCTGCGGCATAAAATTCGCTCTTGGTGAAAATCCTAAGAATGTATACAACGGTAAGGACGAGGCTCCGATAACGCGTATGGCTGTTGCTGCGATAATCCGTGAGGGACTTTATAAGGCGCGCCGTTACGGTCACGATATGGACAGCTACTATTCTGACAGTGAAAACTATGATCCTCCGGAATATGACATAAAATGTGAGGCTCTTATACAGCTTCTTGACCGCAAGCATAAAGCATTTTTCCACTGCCATCGTGCTGATGATATATGTACTGCTATGCGTATCTCTAAGGAGTTTTCGCTTGATCCTGTCATTATTCACGGTACTGAGGGACATAAGATAGCCGACATTATCGCGGCTGAAGAGATACCTGTGATATGCGGACCGGTCATTTGTGACCGCTGCAAGCCGGAAATGCGCGGACTTGAACTGAAAAATGCCGCAGTTATGCACGAAAACGGCGTTAAGATAGCTATCTGTACCGACCATACTGTTATACCGATACAGTATCTTCCTCTTTCTGCACAGGCTGCTGTCAAGGGCGGTCTGAGTTTCGATGAAGCACTGAAAACTCTCACCATAAATCCGGCTGAGATACTCGGTATAGACGAAACGACAGGAAGCATTGAAACAGGCAAGGACGCTGACCTTCAGGTATACCGTAAAGGTGAGAATCCGCTTGACCTTATGTCTGAACCGGTATTCGTAATGGTCAGCGGTGATATTTGCCGCAGGGAGAAGTAAATGAAGAGGATAGTTTCAATGCTTGCGGCGGCTGTTCTTATGACGGAAACGGTCTCGGCGGCGGCTGTAAATGCCGGAGCTGATACCAGTCCTGCTGCGGAATATGACGGATGCCTGTATCATTATCAGGTAATAAGCGATACCGAAAAGACTGCTGAGATATTATCGGCAGAAGGTCTTTCGGGAAGAGTTGATCTTCCTTCTCAGCTTGATGGCTACAAGATCACGGGACTGGATACGAAGGCGTTTTTCGGTAATACTGATATTACTGAGGTCTATTTCCCGGCAGAGATAAAAAATATCGGAAGCTATGCGTTTTCCGGCTGCCTTTCGCTGAGAAAAGCTGTTCTCGCAGATGAGACTGAATATATAGGCGAAGGCTGCTTTATGGGGTGCAATTCTCTTGTAAGAGTGTCGCTCGGCAAAACGATAGAAGCCATTCCGGAACGCTGCTTCCATTCATGTACTTCGCTTAACTATGCGGAGATACCGTATTCTGTTATCGGCATTGGCAGCGAGGCTTATTTCGGCTGCGGCGATGTCAGCGGTATAAGGATACCGCCGAACGTAAAGCACATCGGTGCGGACGCTATCGGCATACATTATGACATACGCTCTTCATCAAATGCCGTTATATCCGGTTTCAGAGTGTCGGGGCTTGCGGATTCCATTGCCCAGACCTACGCTGAACAATATTCGATAAAGTTCAAAAGAGACTACGGAGAGATGGAAGGCGATGCTGATCTCAACGGCAGACTGACCACTTCCGATGCAACAAGGGTACTTGTTGAATGCTCAAAGCTTGCCCAGAGAGGGAATGATATGTCGCTTTCTATGCTCCAGTTTCAGAATTCCGATATGAACCACGATAATCGTATTACTACTGTTGATGCTACACGCATAATGAAAAAATGTGCCGAAATACAGATGCAATACGCCAGCGGACAGAATTAATAACGCTTTAATGCGTAATATTGCTTTTTTCGCCAAAACAAGACTAATATAAACACCAAATTTCTATTCCTGTTCTTTGCCGCAGGGGCTTGACAGAAGCATTAAAAAATAGTATCATAAATATTAATAATTTTCGATTGAAGGAGGAACTAATATGCTGACCGACATGAACAGCAAATTCCAGAAGGAAGGTCTTACATTTGATGATGTACTTCTTATTCCGGCTGAATCAAACGTTACACCTAATATGATAAAGCTTGGTACTAATCTTACTAAGACCGTTAAACTCAATACCCCTATCATGACAGCTGCTATGGATACAGTTACAGATTCACGCATGGCTATCGCTATTGCGCGTGAAGGCGGTATCGGTATCATCCATAAGAATATGTCTATCGAACAGCAGGCTGAAGAGGTGGACAAGGTTAAACGTTCTGAGAACGGCGTAATCGTAAATCCTTTCTCGCTTACCGAAGACCATATCGTTAAGGATGCTGACGATCTTATGGGAAAATTCAAGATCTCAGGCGTTCCGATCGTTGACGATAAGGGTAAACTTGTTGGTATCATCACAAACAGAGATATGCGTTTCCTCACAGATTTCAATGCTAAGATTTCTGAGGTAATGACTAAGGATAATCTCATAACAGCTCCTGTCGGAACAACTCTCTCAGAAGCACAGGAGATCCTCCGCGCACATAAGATCGAAAAACTTCCGCTCGTTGATGATGAAGGTATCCTCAAAGGACTCATCACTATCAAGGATATTGAAAAATCCGTTCAGTATCCGAATTCCGCTCGTGACAGCAAGGGCAGACTCCTCTGCGGCGCTGCTATCGGTGTTACAGCTAACGTTCTCGACAGAGCAAAGGCTCTCATCGAGGCTCAGGCTGACGTTCTTGTACTTGATTCCGCTCACGGACACAGTGCAAATATCATCAAATGCCTGAAAATGGTAAAGGAAGCATTTCCGGATACTCCTGTTATTGCCGGAAATATTGCTACTGCTGAAGCTGCTGAAGCTCTTATCGCAGCCGGTGCAGACTGCCTCAAGGTAGGTATAGGTCCGGGTTCTATTTGTACGACCCGTGTTGTTGCAGGTATCGGAGTTCCGCAGATCACAGCTGTTTATGATGTTGCCTGTGTTGCTCAGAAATATGGTATCCCTGTTATCGCAGACGGCGGTATCAAGTATTCGGGCGATATTGTTAAGGCTCTTGCTGCCGGTGCAAACGTTGTAATGCTCGGTTCACTTCTTGCAGGATGTGCAGAGGCTCCCGGCGATACTGAGATCTATCAGGGCAGACAGTTCAAGGTTTACCGCGGTATGGGAAGTATTGGCGCTATGGCTAATGGTTCAACTGACAGATATTTCCAGGAAGGCGCTAAAAAGCTTGTTCCTGAGGGTGTTGAGGGAAGAGTTCCTTTCAAGGGCGCTGTTGCTGATACTATTTTCCAGCTTGTCGGCGGAATCCGTTCAGGTATGGGCTACTGCGGATGCGTGGACATCCCTACTCTCCACGAGAAGGCTAAGTTCATCCGCATTACAGGAGCAGGTCTCAAGGAAAGCCATCCGCACGATATTTATATCACTAAGGAAGCTCCTAACTACTCAGCTCAGATCTGAGGCTGAATAGCGACAATATAACAGAAAAGGCGTACCAATAATGGTACGCCTTAATTTTTTATTTATTATTTTCTGCGAGTTCCGTTTTTGCGGTCGGTACTGCGTTTGAGGTCGCACATACGCTCCTCACTGGTCTGCTTGAAGCGTGACATCATGTCCTCAAAAGTCATTTCTGAGGGCGGAGTCTGTTTTTTAGGTTCCCAGATATTAGGCTTCTGCGGGCGGCTGTTATGGCTGCCGTTATCGCTGCGCTTCTGCGGACGCTGAGGTGCTGGCTGATCTGTTGCTTTCTTTATAGAAAGGCTTACTTTACCAGCTTCATTTATGCCGATGACCTTAACTTTTACTTCCTGATTCTCTGTCAGATGTTCGTGGATGTCGTTTACATAGGTATTAGCGATCTCTGAAATATGCACCATTCCTGTGCCGCCGCCTTCAATGTCGATGAAAGCGCCGTACTGTGTAATTCCCTTGACCTTGCCGTTGTAGATATTTCCGATTTCCAGCTGCATAATTTATAAATACTCCTTCTTAAAAGCACTGTCCTGTGCTATATCAATCTCTTGATGTATCGTAGAATCGGCGTTCATCCGGATAGGCATAGCCGTGCTGCTCCATTGCGATCTTTTCGATATATCCTGATCTGTCATCGCTGTTGAGATCACGCTGGAGTTCAGAATTCTTAGCTTCCAGAGTATCTATCTTTGTCTGGATCTCGCTGAGTTCAGTTTCTTTATCAGAGCAGTCTCTGTTTGTTGATACGATTATTACTGTGCAGCCTATTGCTACTGTGACTGCTGCGAGTTTTACGAGCAGACCGTTGAAGAGACTGCGTTCCATCCTTTTTGGTTTTTTTGACAAAATTATCCCCATTCTTTCTCATTTTATTTTCTTTTTTATTATACAACAAAGGCGGTCTTTTTAGCAATAGCAAAAAGGCTTTTTTTAATTTTTGAACAAAAACTTTGGAAGTTCCCACAAATTTGCACACTGCTTTTTTACGTAAAAGTACATAAAACCGCCTCAGAGGACTTAAAATTACATGAAATACCACTCTTAAAGCTGCTATCAGCTTCTTTATAACAGCCGAAATCAACTGACCTAAAGTAAGGAGATACAGTATAAATCCCGATACGCTGCCTATCACATAGTAAAAACGCATCTCTCCGCGAGCTGCTGCGGATGCAAAAGCTGTGAGGGCTATTGCATATGCTGCAAAGAACACTATGTCCTCAATGGCGATGAGTACAGTATTATGACGAAAAAGCATTCTGAGAGTTCGGAATACATCATAGAAAAGTCCGAGAGCAGCTCCGAGCAGACACGAATAGCCAAAGAGCCGCATTTCCTCGTTTACACTGAAAAAGGTTTCGGGAATATTCATCGGAACAGCCTTCCGATTGCGGATATTGGTCCGCGGCGATCCTTATCGCCGTAGACAAGTGCCCATATATCGCCTGTTATGGTCATGTTGCCAGTCTCTACGCTCATCGAGTCGATATGTAGTTCGCGTCCCTGAATGGTTAGTTCGCCGATTTCGGTATAGAGACATATTTCGCGGTCATCAAAGCTGTCAACATCGGTTATTCCGGATATATTGAGACTTTTTCGGTTTTCAAGAATGAGATTGTGGTTCTGTTTGATTTTTTCCTGCATGATTTTACCCTCCTGAAAGATAGTATTACATTTTATGCAGCTGATGGACAAAATATTACTTTTGTGTGATATGCTGAATTCGCAAGACTTGTAAAAGCTTGCACTTGTGCAGGTATACAAACTCAAAAATAATTTTTTCAATATTCAACGGGTTTGCATTGAAAAAAGGCGTTTTTTTGCCCCTTAGTGAACGGCGGTTCCGTTCAGAACGAAAGGAGGTCAACTATTTTTGAAGGATAATTCAATGAGAGATGCTTTCTGCTGCAACTATGTTATGCTTGGAAATGTCGCCGAAGCTGCTGCGAAAGCAGGAGTGCCAGATGAATCAGCGTTAAGTGAAGGCATGAAGTATCTCAGATCGGACTGCTGCCGGAAAAAGATCGCAGAGATGCGTCAGCTGATCTCAGACAGTGCAAACATCGTTGCAGGACTTAACAGGCTTGCATTTGGAAACTGCTCGGATGCGGTATATCTTGTTTTCGCGGATGAACTTCCGCCTGCCGAGGTAATAAGCAAGCTTGATCTGTTTAACGTTTCTGAGATAAAGCGCGTCAAGGGCGGCGGTGTTGAGGTAAAGCTTTTTGACAGGCTTAAAGCGCTCGAAAAGCTCTTTGAACTGAGCAATGCTTTTTCCGACCGCGATAAAGCTTCTGATCTGATGTCGGCACTGATCTCTTCCGGGGAGGACGAGGATAATGATGATCCGTAAACTCTCGCGCAAACAGAAGCTTGCTATGAAATGGTGGACTATTCCGGAATACCGCGCTATGGACGCTGTTATCTGTGACGGTGCGGTCAGGAGCGGAAAAACACTTTCGATGTCGCTCGGCTTTATGTTCTGGGCTTGCAGCAGCTTCAGCGGCGGTTCTTTTGCGATATGTGGCAAGACTATTACTTCGCTGCGCAGGAATGTCGTAACGCCGCTTCTGCCTGTTTTGAAACAGTACGGTTTCACCTGTATTGAGAAGGTGAGCGCAAACTACTTCGATGCGACATTTCTCGGAAAGACTAACCGTTTCTATATTTTCGGCGGCAAGGATGAGGGCTCTGCCTCGCTCATTCAGGGCATGACGCTTTCCGGAGTTTTTTTCGATGAGGTCGCACTTATGCCGCGTTCATTTGTGGAACAAGCTCTGGCGAGATGTTCTGTTGCCGGCTCGAAAATGTGGTTCAACTGCAATCCGGATACTCCGGCGCACTGGTTCTATAACGAGTGGATAAGAAAACACGAAGAGAAACACGCGCTGTATCTCCATTTTACTATGGACGATAATCCTTCGCTGACTGCTTCGATGAAAGATCGCTACAAGCGTCTTTATACCGGCACATTTTATGATAGATTCGTGCTCGGAAAGTGGACTGCCGCTCAGGGCGCTGTGTATCCGATGTTCAGCAGGGAAAAGCACGTTTATTCTGGTGAGATAGACTGCGAACGCTACATTATTTCATGTGATTACGGCACTGTCAATCCTTCATCATTTGGTCTGTGGGGACTTCACAACGGCGTATGGCATCGCCTGAAGGAATACTACTATTCCTCAAAACGAGAGGGAGTTCAGCGCACGGACGAGGAACACTATTCAGCTCTGGAAGAGCTTGCCGGCAGCAGGAGGATAAGTCATGTTATAGTTGATCCTTCGGCGGCAAGCTTTATCGAGTGTATCCGCAGACATTCAAGATTCAGAGTTGTAAAGGCTGACAATGACGTTGTTGCTGGAATACGCCGCGTAAGCACTATGCTCAGAGAGGGAAAACTGCTTTTTCATGAATCATGCAGCGACATCATACGCGAATTTCAGCTATATTGCTGGAACGAAAAGACCGGCAGCGATGCTCCTGTTAAGGAGAACGATCACGCTATGGACGATATGAGGTATTTTGTTACCGATATTCTTAGTTCAAGAGGCAGTGATATGGTAGCGCTTTCGGTAAGACGATGAATAACTGCCGCCGTTCATCATTCGGTGCGCCGTCCGTTAAGGAAGGCGCGAAAGGAGGAAAAATGAAGCTATTTAAGAAGAAGGGGGCTTCGCATAATGTTCCCGAACTTATTTCGGCTGCGCGTTCTCATGATATGAGTATGAGCCTTCCGCAGGTAATACAGCCTGCTGAAAAGGAGCTCTATGACAGACTGAGAGCAGCTGTTCCGGTCATAGATGCAGCTTTGATGAAAATAATTCGTTTAACTGGCGGATTCAGAGTTGTATGCAGCGATGAGGAATATCAGAATGATCTTGATCGTTTCCTTGAAAATGTTCCGGTAGGATTAAGCGGAAAATCAATAAATTGTTTCGCTGATAATTTTCTTGATAGTCTTCTGACTTACGGAAGCGCGGTCTGTGAGATAGTTCAGGACAGCGAAAACCAGCTTATCGCAGGACTATGGATGGGTGATGTTTCAGCTGTTCGTATGCAGGCTGGCAAAGAACCGTTTGCGAGGTCTTATACTGTCAGGAGCAAAGACGGTTCATGTCACAAGGTCGAGCATCCTGAGAATATCCTGTATGCCGCGCTGACTGGCGGACACTCTGTTCTGAGAGGGCTGCCGGCGTTAAGCGGTATTCTGCTCAGGATATACGAATGTATCGGTCAGAACTACGACCGCGCAGGAAATGTGCGATATGCGGTAGTCTATAAGCCTCAGAGCGGTACAGATGATTTCGTGTATTCGCGCGAACGTGCTCAGCAGATCGCTGATGAGTGGGCGGACGGCATGAATTCTGCGCGTTATGGTCAGGTCAAGGACTTCGTGGCGGTCGGAGATGTGGACATAAAGGTCATCGGCGCGGATAATCAGCTGTTTGACACCAATGTTCCGGTGCGTCAGATACTGGAACAGCTTATTGCAAAGCTGTCTATACCGCCTTTCCTGCTTGGACTCAACTGGAGTTCAACGGAGAGGATGTCCTCTCAGCAGGCTGATATACTCACATCAGAGCTGGAATATTACAGGCGGCTTATAACTCCCGTGATATGCGATGTTGCCGGTGCTTATCTGAGTTCGATAGGTGCAGAGGCGGATTGCAGTGTTGAATGGGAAAACATCAATCTTCAGGATGAAACAGCTCTTGCTGAGGCTCGTCTCAAGAACGCACAGGCAAGAGAGATCGAACTTCGTCTGGATGCTCAGACGAACAATAATAATTAATCGGAGGTATATTATGTATAACGATATTAAACTTGAAAAGGGACTTTACAACCTCAGCGGAAGATCATTTACCGCTGCTCTTGAGGAACTCGATCCTTCCTCAGCTTACGCAGGAACTCCGCTCGAAAAGCTTGATGCATTTGAGCGTCAGCTGAAGCGATTCAATATCCGTATCAGCGGTCAGGACTGCGACTGCGTTGAGAAGTTCTTCTCATCTACTGAAACAGCAGTTCTTTTCCCTGAGTTTGTTACACGCTCTATCAGAAAGGGTTTCGATGAGACTATTCTTGGCAGTATCTGTGCTGCTAAGACCGTTGCGAATTCCAGCCAGTATCTTGGCTGTGATCTCGATGACAGTGAGACCTATACTACTGCTTCTGAGGGTACAACTCTTCCTGAGGCTACTGTCACTGAGGGGGCAAATGCTGTTACACTTGCAAAATACGGCAGACTTATCAGTGCATCATATGAGGCTGTGCGTCAGCAGAGACTTGACGTTTTCGGAGTCATGCTCAGAAGCATCGGCGTGAGACTTGCTGCATCTGTTGTGAATGCGGCTGTTACAGCGCTCGTAACCGGTGCTGATGAAGTTGAAACTGCAACAACTACTCTCGCTTATGCTGATATTGCCAATCTTTACGGAAGCTTCAGTGCATTTGATATGACTACCGTTATCGCTTCTCCTGAGAATGCTGCTCTTATCGCGGCTATGGAGCAGCTTAAAGACTGCTCTGCTGATTCGCAGGGTAGACTTATCATTCCTCTCGGTGCTGAACTCATTAAGTGCTCAGCTGCGCCCGAGAAGAAAATCATCGGTATAGACCGTGATTTTGCGCTTGAATTTATCACAAGCACTGATCTTGTTATGGAAACAGATAAGCTCATCGACCGCCAGCTCGATCAGATCACAGTTTCTATCAATTGCGGCTTCAAGAAGATCACTCCGGATGCCGTTAAGGTGCTCAAGATCAAGAGCGGTTCATAATTGACCAAGAGGAGGATGCTCTGATTTGCAGAGCATCCTCTGAATTTCCGATACGATCAAAACTACAAGGAGGAACTATGAATACTGATATTCTCGAAAAGATCAACCGTTTCACACGCCGTCCGCTCAAAGAGGATGAGGTGTATGTTTTTTCGGTGATACTCTGCGATAACGAGATCGACCGCGATTTTGAGCGCTTTTCCGATGCTTCGCTTGAAGAACTCAAAGATAAATTTGTCGGCAAGACAGGTATTTCTGATCACAATGCGACATCTGCCAATCAGACTGCACGTATTTTTGATACAGAGATAGTAAGTGATGATGTGCGTATCACCAAGACCGGCGAAATGTACAGATACCTCAAAGCAAGTGCCTATATGGTGCGTACCGGCGAGAATAAGGACCTCATTTCCGAGATCGACGGCGGTATCAAAAAGGAGGTAAGCATTTCCTGTTCGGCAGAAAGACGCATCTGCTCGATATGCGGCTGTGACAGGGCAAAAGGCTCATGCAGCCACGTAAAAGGCAGAAAATACGGCGAAAAGCTTTGCTACGACATCCTTGAAGGCATCAGCGACGCTTATGAGTGGAGCTTTGTGGCAGTTCCGGCGCAGGTAAATGCCGGAGTTACAAAGCATTATACATCCGGTGATGTTGTTACTTCTCCTGTTGAGGACAGTATCGCTGCTGATGAGGAACTCCGCAGAGATATACGCCGCCTTGCTTACTTTGTCGGCGGAAGAGAGGCTGCTAAAACTGTTGGTCTGACAGCAAGAGGTATGAACACTCAGCAGCTTATCACGCTTAAAAAGTCACTTGAAAATCGTCGCGGCAGGAACGGGATAAAGATTGAACTAAGAAGCGAGAATGATGCTGCCGAAGATAATGCAGTATTTTCAATGAAATGAGGTGCAATATGGATATTGGTTCTGTAAAGAGTCTGTTTGAACTGTTTTCGGGCGAAGAATCCGCGAATTTTATGCCATTCATCACGCTTGCAGTTGCTGAGACCGAAAATATGCTCAGTCCTGCGGCGGATGTTAATGATGTCCGGCTTGGTTTCCTTGCGGCAGCAATGGCAAACTACCGTCTCAGACAAGCTGAGGCATCTCGTGATCTTACAACTGCTACTTATGCCGGAAAAATGCTGAAAGCAGGCGAAACGAGTCCGCTTTCCGGTGCTGCCGCGCTGCTCAGGGACTATCTCCAGCTTTGCGATGACATCATAGAGCGGAAAACATTTGTATTTTCAGGAGTTTCAGGAGGGGAGAAGGTATGCTGAATACATTGATCGAAACCATGAAAACAGCACTTCTCCGTGCAGGAGCTTCGCCGGTTTACAGTGCTTTTGATGCTGTAAGGACTGACCGCAAGGAAAAGGGGATATACACGATAGTCGGTGTTGATTCGTTTGAAAGCTTTACGCCTGTCTATACGCCTTATGTTGCGTATCTGCCGTTCAGGGCGGATGTAAGCGTAAAGATAACCGCGCCGCCTGATATGCCGCTTGAAACGCTGTATGACTATTACAGTGGAAAGGTCGCAGATGCTCTTGATGAATTCATGGGGCTTACTTCATCGCTGAAAAAGCTGACTGTAAAATTCGATTCCAATATCGGCAGACTTGTCCTGTCGGCAGTTCTTTCAACAGGCGGAGTTACACGCATCGAAAGAGGTGAAATATGAACGGTGATCTGATCCTTGAACAGCGCAAGGCTGTTCCGGTGCTTATATGCGGCATACAGCTTTTCTGCGACAGCTTCAGTGTTTCTGATACTAAAGTTATAGCCGAAAGAGCTACTGTCAGCGGCGGAAACGCCGTAACAAACATTCATCCGAAGTGTTCAAGAGTTGTTCTGAAGGGCAGGACTTTTAACGAGACCACACCAATGGAGCCTGTATGTGTCCTGAAGGGTTTCATGGATAACTCTCAGACGTTCAATTTCTTTTATCGTGGGATAAGCTGCAAAAAATGTCGTGTAGCGGCGTTTACAGTCGAGGACAGCGGCAGGAATTATCTTGATTTCAGTCTGACACTCGCCGTTGAAGAGTTTCAAAGTGTAGGAGGGTGATATTCTGGAAGCTTATGTAAATATAATGGATTCTGCCGGAAACTATGTAAGGGAAGAGAAATTGCTCGATTTTACTTTCAGGAAGGATGCCTATGTTCCGTATACGATGTTCAGATGCAGCATAGCAGCCGATCATCAGAGCTTTCCGGATACTGCCGAGATACAGCTTGTTATAAACAGACACGCTGTACATCACGGGCTTCTTGATTCTATAACCGCAGAAACTTCCGGAGAGGGGACGATATTGAAGATAACCTCGAAAGGCTTCACATCGCTGCTTTGTCAGAATCAGATAGAACCGGGACTTAAAAGCGGAGTTTCTATCAATTCCCTCATGGACGGATTCTACACACTGCCATATGTTACGCATGAGAACAACTCAGATGCGAGCAATTACATCTATGTCAAGAAGAACTCATCAATGTGGGACGGCGTTGCAAACCTTTCTTACAAGCTTTGCGGAACATATCCGTATATCCGCGGAACAAACTGTGTAAGGATAACTCCATATCCTGATCCGCAGGTAACTTCCTATACAGCCGATCAATTGATCTCTGTCGGTATGACAGAAACTGGTCAGAATCTTATAAGTAATTTTCATATGGCTGATATAAATGGTGATTTCGGAACTTATGATCTTCAGGACGATGATGTTGCAGCACGTAAGATAGTACGTCACAAATACTTTGATCTTGATATGCAGTTTCTGCAATCTCCTCAGGATGCACTTGTTTACCGCGATAAATTCTGTTCACGCGCATCAGTCGGCAAGTTCTGCACTTACAGCGGACATAACGGCGAAGATCTCTCGGATGTAGTAAGCTTTCCGGGAGTAACTTCAAAGCGTATATCTGCCGTATCGGTCTATGGAAGCCAGAATGGTATGTTTACTCGTCTTGATGTGTATGAGGACGGCTTTCCGCATCAGTAAACGCAGTAATAAGACCTGATTTAGCAAGACTAACTTAATATAAAAGCAGATTACCGGGCTTGAATTTACAGACCCGGTAATTTTTTTGTAATGCTCCATGCTTTGTATGTCAGCTGATATTTCTGTGATTTCACTAATTATGGTGCAAAAACGTCTAAAAAACTATTGACAAAGACGATTCTTTGTGATACAATATAATTGCAAAAATATGTTCAGAAGCTGTTGGGACTTTAGGCACGTTCCGCAGCGCTTACTGACAAATGGAGGGTAAAAAATGAATACTTTAAAAAAGACTATGGCAGGTCTTTTGGCAGTATGCCTGTGTACTACGGGCATACCGGTTACTCATGCGATCAGGGATACCGGCTTCACTGCTGCCGCAGCTGATGGCGACATTCGCTCAGACATGAAATGGGAAGCCCTGAGAATAGGCGGAGGCGGCTTCGTTTCGGGAATTGTTACCGGTCAGAATGAAATGTATCTTCGTACAGACGTTGGCGGCGCGTACAGATACGACTACGATAAGAAGAAGTGGGAGCAGCTCTTCGGATTCATCAATGAAGATGACAGAGGACTCCTCAGCTGTAAGGGTATCGCTATTGATCCGACAGATGATATGACAGCTTATTTCCTCTGCGGATGTGCATACTTCTCAAATGCTAAGACGGTTATCTTCAAGACTACCGACGGCGGCAAGACATTTACCAGCGCTGACGTTACAGACCTTATTCAGGTACACGGAAACGGCGACGGACGTGAATGTATCGAGCCTATCGCAGTTGATCCCGATGATCCGGATACTATCTATGCCGGCGGCGATGTTACAGCCGGCAGCTCAGCACTTATCAAGTCAACCGACGGCGGTAAGACATGGAAGCCGGTAGAGGGCTATGATTCGCTTGGACTTTTCTCAGGCGAACTTGCATATCCTTCATGGACAGATCACATGGTAAGAGGTACAGAACCAAGCAAGCTTTATAACCAGCAGAATGGTATCGGCTGCGTCTATATCGAAGGCGGTAAGGTCTATGTCGGCACTTCCGTTACAGGTCAGGCTAACATCCACGTAGCAAGCGTAAAGGATGACAAATTTGAAGCTATCGAGGCTCTTCCGAATACAAACTATCCGCTTTCCATAACAAGCGATCACAATGGAAATCTTTTCTTTACATATATTGCAGGTCTTGATTTCAAAGGCGGGGCCGGCGGTGCATATAAGTACAATATCAAGTCCGGAAAGGCTGAAAAGCTCTCCGTTGCAGATGAAGCTGTCGGCATGATCGAAGTGGACAAAAACGATCCGAACAAGATGTTCGCACGTACCTGCGGTCTATGGTCCGCTCAGTGGTACGGCGATGAATGGGTTCAGGATGACCCGTCCACTCTTGAGGACGAAGGTACTATCGCTGACGGTGATTACTTCTTCCGTTCAACAGACGGCGGCAAGACATGGGAGAATATCACTCCCGGTCAAGGACCTACTGACTATACAGTAAGCCCTCCCGTGAAGCATTTCGTTTCAAATCCTATGAGCACTAACGGTTATGACTGGATCTACCGCAAAGCCTGCCACTGGGGCAGTACCATTGTTATTGATCCGCGTGATACTGAGGGCGACCGCATCCTTCTTACTTCCGGAAACGGCGTTTTCGCCTGCGATAACGCATGGGACGAAGAGGGAGTACAGTTCTATTTCCAGCCGGACGGCGTTGAGGAAGTAGTTTCGCTCGACTTCGTAAGTACAGCAGACGGTCTTGATCTCTCCGCTATCGGCGACTATGACGGATTCGTTCATGAATCAATAGACGGCATACCTCAGCAGCACAAGCCTAATATGGGCTCTACCTCCGCTATCGCAGTATGCCCGCAGAATACCGATGTATGGGCAAGAACAGCCGAGGGCGACGGCAACAATCACGGCAGCGGCTATTGCACTCTTGACCGCGGCAAGACATGGACTGCTTTCAATGCTGCATTCAGGGGCGGAAAGCTTGCTATCACAGAGCTTTCCGAGGGCAAATACAGAATATTCAATACCGGTGCTGGCAAGGATAAGGGCAGCGGCTTGGCATATTCCGATGACCTTGGCAAGACATGGACAAAATGTTCAGAAATCGAGGCTGCTTATGGTGCTTATCCGCTCGTTGATCCCGAGGATCCGAGCATAGTATACGTTACAGCTGCTCAGCACAATCAATACTGGTCATCTGATCTGACCAAGAAAGAACCTACATTTGACGAGTCACATTATTCCTGCTATATAAGCACCGATTACGGCAAGACCTTTAAGGAGGTGCGTGTCTGCCCTTATAACTGGGAGCTTGATTGGAAATTCCAGAATACAGGCGATCTTGCTTACCTCGGAAACGGTACAGTTGCTCTGGCTGCCGCTAATCACGGCATCTACATTATCTCCGACAAGGGCGAGAAGGTCGAGCAGCTTGATAATGTTACCTACTGCAAGTGCATCGGCTACGGCGCTCCTGAAAAGAAGGGCGATGTGAATACGCTCTTTATGTACGGTAAGCCCGGGGCAGATGATGAAGAAGGCATTTACCGTTCAACAGACGGCGGTAAAACATGGGTATGCATCAACACTGACCATCTCTATGGCGGTACCGGCAACGGCAACTATCTTGTTGGTGATATGAACGAATTCGGCAAGGTATATATGTCCACGGTCGGATGCGGTATCATCTGCGGTTATCTTAGCGACGGTGAACCGGAAACTCAGCCTTCCTCTTCTTCTAAGGTAGTTTACGGCGATGCTAACTGTGACGGCAATATTGATATGTCCGACGTTGTTATCGTAATGCAGGCTTGTCTCAATCCAAAGAAGTATGGTACAAATGGCACGAGTGCAGATCATATTAAACCGGAGGGTGAGATCAACGGCAATGTCGATCTCAAGGACGGTCTGAGTGCGAATGATGCACTTTATATCCAGCAGTATACTCTCAAGATAATAACTTCACTGCCTATAAAGAAATGATGTCATAAGACGTTTTATGAAGAATAAAAAAGGGTGTGTTAAAGCAATTTAACACACCCTTTCGATTTTGCTATCATTAGTCAACTGATTCATGATGACTGCTTCTGTTATCAATGACGGTTGAGTAGTTGTCATCGGCAACGTTGTTGAATTTGCCGAGACCGAACGTATTCAATGATGTAACAAGCAGTAATATTTACTTTGAGAAGAATCTCTGATGAGCAGTAAAGGTATCGCCGGGCTTAACCTCACGGTAACCTGTAACGTCAGCCGGCAGACTGAGGTTAGGAGCGTCGATCATTGCTGTCATAGGTTCCGGACAGAAATAGTGATTGAAGCCGCGGTCGTTCCAGATTATCCAGAACTTGTATTCCTCAGAGACTTCATAGCATAGCTTTTTACCGCTTGAGATGTCTTCAGCTATGATGCCGTGGAATTTTTCATGGTCGAGATCGGCGTATTCACCGAAATACATATCGTTGTCGCATACCTGAAGCACCGGACACTTATTGCCGCTCTTGTATTCAAGATCCCACATTGTGAGGGAATTCAGCTTTTCAGTCGGCAGACAGCGCTCATTGAGTTCGCACTTCTTTCCGATCGGCACTGTGAGACGTATGTCGCTTTCGCTGCCGCCGTCAACAAACGGAGCGTTGATAGTAGTGTGGGAAGCAAGCGACATCGGGAGCACCTTGTTTCCGGAAGTGTTGGTGAACTTTATGTCCTGTTCAAGACCGCTTGCGGAAAGTGTGAAGGTATACTCAGCAACGAACGGAACTGGCAGGAACTGGAAAAACTCATCATTCTCGTCATAGACATAGCGTGTTTTTAGCCAAGCGCAGTTGTCATCAGCGTTGTACTCAACGACCTCATGCACTCTCTTGTGGATGAAGCCATGAATGTGATTGTTGTAAGGTGCTTTCTCATTCACCGGAAGATGGTAAACATTGTCCGAGGTCTTTAAGATACCGTCAGCGAAACGGTTCGGGAGATAGAGGGTAGGAAGTCCCCATACCTCGGCGGACTGTCTGATGGTATCGGCATCATTGTTGTCATTATAGCGGAAGAACTCCATGCCCTTATTGTTATCGCGCAGACGGATAACGTTTGCGCCTATTTCATAGGCGATAAGTGCCTCGTAACCGCCGGCGTTGAGTTTAACGCAGGTAGTACCGTTCCAGTTGATGAGCTGTGCAGAATTTTTCATTTATATCATTCCTTTCAATTTGATGCTATTATATGGCAGTTCTGTGATCGCAGCACTGCATCAATCCATCCTGTTTTCCATATCAGTATATTCGCGCATAGGCGAAACCGCCTTGTAAGCCGGACGTATTATCTTATTGGAGTTGATTATCTCCTCTATACGATGTGCCGACCAGCCTGCGATACGCGAGGTAGCGAACAGAGGTGTGAAGAGCTCGTCCGGGATACCGAGCATACGGTAAACGAATCCGCTGTAAAAGTCCACATTAGCGCAGACCCCCTTGTAAATACGGCGTTCCTCAGCTATGACCTCAGGTGCAAGGCGTTCAACGAGCTCATAGAGGCGGAACTCATCCTCTCTGCCCTTTTCCGCAGAAAGCTTTTTAACGAACTGCTTGAATACCTTAGCGCGCGGATCGGACTGAGAATAAACAGCGTGTCCCATACCATATATAAGACCAGAGCGATCGAAAGCTTCCTTGTGAAGCAGCTTTCGCAGATAGCTTTTAATTTCTTCCTCGTTCGTCCAGTCTCCGACATTCTCCTTCATATCGTCGAACATCATAGCGACCTTGATATTAGCGCCGCCGTGCTTAGGGCCTTTCAGCGAACCGAGTGCCGCTGCGATAGCGGAATAGGTATCTGTACCCGAAGAGGATACTACATGAACGGTAAAGGTCGAATTATTGCCGCCGCCGTGTTCAGCGTGAAGCACGAGAGCGAGATCGAGTATACGCGCTTCGAGTTCGGTATAGTTCTTGTTCGGGCGGAGCATATAGAGGATGTTTTCAGCGATCGAGAGATCCGGCTGCGGAGCGTGTATAAAAAGGCTGTCATTCTGTCTTGCATAGCGGAAGGCGTGATAGCCGTAAACTGCGAGAACAGGGAACAGCGTAATGAGCTCGATACACTGTCTGAGGACATTCGGGATAGAAATATCGTTTGCTTTATCGTCATAGGAATAAAGGGCGAGAACGCTTTTAGCAAGAGTATTCATCATATTATCACTTGGAGATTTCATGATAACGTCTCTTGTGAAGCTTGCAGGAAGTGTGCGGAAATCCGCAAGAATTTTCCTGAACACAGCAAGTTCGTGTTCCGAGGGCATATTGCCGAAAAGAAGCAGATAGACTGTTTCCTCAAAACCGAAGCGCTTTTCACTTATAAAGCCCTGAACGATGTCCTCGACATCAATACCGCGGTAATACAGCTTACCATCGCCGTGATTAGGCATACCGTCGCCTGTTTCGAGGACTTTTATAGTGCTGATGTTAGTGAGTCCGGCTACGACTCCGTTGCCGTTTATATCGCGCAGACCGCGCTTAACATCAAACTGCGTATACAAATTTGTATCGATCTTGTATCCCTCTATCGAGGAATCTGCAAGTTTCCTGATCTCCGGTGTTATTTCGGAGAAACCGTACTTCATAATAACATCATCTCTTTCCTTTTTGATAATATGGTGTATGTGCTATATTTAATATTATAAATCATATTCACAAACTTGTCAAGCAAAATGAGGTGAATGGCAGTCAGAATCTCCAAAAAGCAGTGCGAATGCGGCTGATTTTGTAAATTACTATTGCAAATTATCAGTCTTTGTGTTAATATAGTAGTATATGTAGGAAGGAGCTGATGGAATTGAATGCAGCTGAATATAAATGTCCTAATTGTAATGCCGATCTGAAGTTTGATCCGGCAACGCAAAAACTGACCTGTGAATACTGTATGAGCAGTTTCACGGTCGAGGAAATAAAGAAATTATGTGCAGCAGCTGAAAACAGTATACCGGATGAAGCACAGGTGCAGTCGCAGCAGGATTTTGAGGACCACACCCAGCTTTTTCACTGTGCAAGCTGCGGCGCTGATATAATGTGTGATGACCAGCAGACCGCACTTTTCTGTTATTACTGCCATAATCCTGTAATACTTGCAGGAAAGATGACGGGTAAATATAAGCCGAGCAAGGTCATCGGATTCAAGATAACTAAGGAAGCCGCTGATGGCAGCTTTACAAAGTGGGTAGGCAAGAGGATGTTCATACCGAAGGATTTCAAGACGAGTAAACAGCTTGAAAAGCTTACAGGGCTCTATGTGCCGTTCTGGATAGCGGATTGCTCAATAAATGCTGATTACCGCGCTATCGGCAAGAAGATTCGTACATGGACTTCCGGAAGCTATCGCTACACAGAGACTTCGGAATACCGTGTAGTGCGCCGTGCAGACATTTCAGTCGACGGCATCCCCGCTGACGGTGAAAGCAAGATAGATGACCTTCTTATGGAGGCTATCGAGCCTTTTGATTACAGTGAGCTCAAGGACTTCTCCATGTCATATCTCAGCGGATTTTTTGCAGATAAATACGATGTTGATAAAGCGGAAGTATTTCCGCGTATACGCGACAGAGCAGAGAAAGCAGGAAAGGGCGTTATACAGTCGAGTATTGAGCACTATAATGTTTTAGTGCCGTCTGTTCAGAAATACGATATTCTTAAAACCGATTGGCAGTATATGATGCTGCCGGTTTGGTTCATGACATACAAATACAAGGGGAATATGTACGAATTTGCAATAAACGGTCAGACCGGTAAAATAGCCGGAACACCGCCGCTGGATAAGCTGAAGCTCTGGTTGTTCAGTGCCGGTATCGGAACAGCCGTCGCTGCTGTATTATCATTTATTACAGGAGGACTGCTGAAATGAGCAAAGCAAAAAATGTCTTTCTGACAATTCTTAAATGTATAGGACTTATAGCGGCAGTGATTGTGATCTCGTTCGTTATTGCGACACGTCCGTATTTCAGGGGAGAAAACCTCAGAGTTCCGTTTGACGGCGATACTTCAAGGTCGAAGCTTGTTGATGAAAAGGGGCTGTTCGACGATTCTCAGACAGAGGAGATAAATTCTCTTCTCAAGCTATATTCAGATGAACTTAAAATGAATATCATTGTATTTGCGGCTGGAAACGCGCGTTCAGACAGCGCAACTCATGATTTTGCAGCCAATACATATGATTCGATGATGGGCGCGGAATACACAGATGGAGTTTTCCTCTATCTTGATTTTTCAAATAAAAGACCTGCATATGATGTGCTTTCGTGCAGCGGAAAAGCAGGTGTGATCTATGGCAAGCATATCGACGATATTCTTGATTCTACCGGAAGATACCTTCCGAAATCCGGAACAAAGATAGATCCTGCCAAGATAGTACAGGCGGTAAAGCAGTTCTGTGCGACAATAAGCCGTTATAACAGTAATTACAAACCGAATAGTCTTTCATACGAACATGATACTGTTACTGACGTTTATTTCTTCAACGCAGGCGATGAATTCTATGTGACAAAGGAAAAAGCGCCCGGAAAGCGCTTTATACTGATACTTGTTTCTTTCCTTGCCGGCGCTGTTATTGGCATGATAATATTCCTTGCTACCAAGAGCCACTATAAGTTCAAGAACACTATGAATCCAAGTGCCTACGTTGCAAGAGACAAGACCAATTTCCGTGAAAAATCGGATACATTTATCCGCACCTATACTACCAAAACAAAAATCGAGTCCAGCAGTCACGGCGGCAGCCATGGCGGAGGACATCATCACAGCGGCGGTCATGTAAGCGGCGGCAGACACAGATAATTATAAAAGCCCCACGGTAATGTGGGGCTTTGTCATATTCTGGTGTAAGCCGGGCTTATATAAAGAATCCGGCGGCAAATGCTGAAGCAGCAGCTGTAAGTGCGACAGCTATCAGAGGAAGTCCGAAATATGCAAGTGCAACAGCTGCAACAGTTCCGACAGCTGCTGTTATATAGCTGCCTGTGCTGTAAAATATAGCCGGAATAGTCATAGCGCTCAACACCGCATATGGAATGTAATACAATAGACTTCTGAAAAACTGCGAGTTTATCTTCCGCCTGAA
Source organism: uncultured Ruminococcus sp. (assembly GCA_900315755.1). Classification (GTDB taxonomy): domain Bacteria; phylum Bacillota; class Clostridia; order Oscillospirales; family Ruminococcaceae; genus Ruminococcus. The sequence continues at coordinate 7,138 of ONAI01000016.1, read as the reverse complement.
AAACGCAAACGGCAGCATACGGATAATATAAGTTACACCAGCCATGACAATGATATATATCATAAGTTTCATTCGCAGGCTTCCTCCTCTTCTTCGATCGGGAACAGAAGAGCTCCTATAACCGAAGCCGCAATTGCACTTATGATTATTGCAAAGCCGTCCGAGACAGATGTTATCACATACCTGAACAATATACTAAGCCCCGCCGCAGAAAGCACTACTATCAGAACGCTGAGCTGTTTTCTTGCCGGCGGTATTATTATTGCAATAAACATACCGTAAAGCACGATACCCATTGCGCTGCTTACAGCAGAAGGCAATAACTGTCCGGCGGCTGCACCCATTGCCGTACCGCTCACCCAGCCGGCAAATGCCACGAATATCATACCGTACATATAAGCCGGACGCAAGCGCTCTTTCTGTGCTGAACAAACAGCGAATATCTCATCAGTTATGCCATAGGATGCTGCAAATCTGTGCGGAGCAGTGAAGCTGCTGTCGAGTTTTTGCGAAAGTGAGAGTGCCATAAGCGAATACCTGAGATTGATAACGAACTGTACCATTATCATTTCCACGATAGTACCGCTTGCCTCGATGATGTCAACGCCGGCAGCCTGTCCGGCGGAAGTAAGATTGGTCGCGGAGATAATTGAAGCTGCGAGGACAGAAAGTCCGGAGTGTACAGCCATTATACCGAAACCAAATGAGACAGAAATGTATCCGAGAGCGATAGGTATGCCATCATACATTCCTTTAGCGAAATAAGACTTCATTCATAACCGAAAGCACTGCAAAACAGTTTAGTCGGTAACCTCCTCTATTATCAAGTTGCTTTTTTTGCCGGTAGCAGCTGTTGCAGACTGAGTGCTGCTGTTGCTGCTGTCATCGCTGCTTCCGCTGTTTTTACAGGAAGCCATTGAAACGATACTAAGGATACATAACATAGCTAATATGAATTTTTTCATAACGATCTTCTCCTTTAATTATTCTGCGGGAGAGAAATTACTCTCATATACAGACATATCTGCACCGTCTGTGCCGGAACTCATAATTACAGATAACAGCAGATCTCCGATTTTACGGCAATAGTAGCACTGATTTACAGTGTATCCTCCAAGCACATCATAAGTAGCATCATGCGAATACTTATAGAATATCTTGCCGCCGAGCTTTATCTTCTCAGGACCGGAAACGTTTGAATAAGTAACTCCCGAAACCATATTATCGAACTGAGTTTTCATAGCTTCAAGGTATACTTTTTCAGTAACGCTGTCGGGATCATAGGTAGTTTTTTTGAGGTTCTCAAAGACTATCATGATAGTTTCGCCGTTGCTTCCGTGAACAGCAGCGTCATATATTGCATTGTTTTCAAGTGAATCCTTATCAACAAGATCCTGATTGCCTGTTGCGTCAAGGCCGTAGTTTACTAAAGCGAGGAGCTGTTCTTTGCTTGCTACGCCCCAGCCTTCCGGGATCTTGAAGCTGATACCGGCAAAATCGCTTGTGTAAACGTTGTTTTCAATAGTACCGCTTTGGAAATCAGTACCCTCAGCTGCACTATCAACAGTTTCGTCCTCAACAGCTTCATCGGAAGCATCGGGGAGCTTTATACCGTTTTTGGTAGTAGACTGTTTTTTTGTTGTAGTCTCTTCATCGGAAGTATCATCAATGTCTGATGCGTCTTCTTTTTCAGAAGCGGAAGTAGTAGATGCTTTGGCTGATTTGCTTGATTCATCGCTGTCTCCGCAGGCAGTGGCGAACATTGAAGTTAAGAGCATCAGTGACATTAAAAATGCATATTTTTTCTTCATGTGGCAATTCCTCCTTTTTAACTATATTAGATTATAGCACAATTGATTTGTTAAGTCAATATCAGACCTCAGAAACCGAATGATAAAACGAAGTCCCGAAGCGCTGATCTGATCGTTTCGGGACTTTTTTGTGTTACATTATTCTCTTTTTGAAATTCATTCTGTCGAGAGCAGATGCTGTAAAGATGTAAAGTGCGGAGCTTGCAGCTATCTGAACGCAGTAAGCGGGAGTTTGGGCGAATGCAGCGATTATTGCTGAACTTGAAAATCCTTTTGCCATTACTATGCCTTCGTAGAGGCTGTAACCTACTACGCACAGGACAAATGACGGAAGTATTGCAAGCAGATTTCGTTTGGAGAGTATCTTATCTGATTTATTGGTAAAGAATGAAGCTGTAATGACTTTTATGATGAGTGTTGCCGGTATCCATATTGCAAATCCGGAAAGACCGTCAGCAAGTGACGCTCCGATAGCACCGGCAGCAGCTGCATAATAGAAGGGGAGGATCGAGGCTGAGAGGTATATCAAACCATCTCCGGCGTGAGTATATCCGGCACCTGTCGGGATATGCAGGAAGGCTGTGAAAACGTAGATCAGCGCAGAAAACAGCCCTGTGAGTACCATATATCTGATTTTAGCTTTTTGATTAGTTCTTGTCATGATAAACCACCTTTTATTCATATTGGTTTTGTATGCGTTAATTATAGCACTATAATATCCGATTTGCAAGTGTTTAACAGCACAAATATCACGAACATGATATTGCGGTTTTTAGCATATATGACGTATAGAATTGATTGATATATCGTCATATGCACAGCCTATCGTATGCGGCATAAAGTAAAGCCCCACATAAAATGTGGGGCTTTTTATGCGCTCAATGGATCGGAGACTTATTATTTAACTGGCAGGGTGTCTATGAGAGAGAGCGTATATCTCTGGATGACGAGCGCGTCGGTAGGCGATACGCCTTCAACGCCGTCAACATCGGCATTTCTCAGACCTTTTTCGGTAATTCCGTCCGGTTGACCTAAGCCGTATTTTGATGGATTGAGACAAGACTGCATAACAATTACGACATCCGGCATACTGATCTCGGTATCGCAATTAGCATCGCCGTAAACGACCGGTTCTTCCTCAGAAGTATCGGGAGCGTCTGTTACAGGATCGGTTGGTTCTTCTGTGACTGGTTCTGTCGGCGGTTCTGTTGGCAACTCTGTGGAAGCCGGTTCGAGTATCCAGTCCTGACAGTTCGCGCCGTTGATCTCCCACTGCTGTACATTAGCACCGGAAGTCATAAGAGCACTTGTGACTTCAACAGCCGAAGCTTCGCCGGTGATTTTGGTTCGGATCTTGTAGGAGCCGTCTGCATTCTTAGTGAACATGAACTGCTGATTATCGCCGCCGTTCTGCTGATAAAGGGTGATGTTAGTACCGTTGGCGGTCTTTTTGCCTGAAACGTCGAGCATATAAGTCACAGAGCCGTCACCGGCACATGAAGCAATATTGTAATAGCCTTCACCGGCATCAATAAGCTTCCATACATCGTGGAGAGAAACTCCGTCCGAGCCCCACTGCTGTACGTTCGTACCGTTAGCAGCTACGCCGCCTTCTACCTGCATATAAAGTCCGGAATTGACGTTCTTAAAGCGGAAAGCTGAACCGTCCTCGAATACTGCCGGAACATATTCCGGTTCAGAGGGGGCTTCTGTATATCCGGCACTTGGAACGCCATTGGCGCTGAACCGCACGTATGTAATATCCTTTGCAGCTGATTTACAGCCGGAATTATAGGTGCAGTAATTCTTAGCCTGATCGGCAGAAAGCGCCTTGTAATCATAGTTGTTATAAGGTCTCCAGTAGCTTTCAACGGAGTTGCTCGGATTGTTCTGAGTTCCCTGACCGCGTACAGTTCTCTGGCAATTGCTGAATTTTGAGCCTGTTTCATAGTAAGCGCCCGGGAAGGTTATCTGATTCCAGTCGCAGATGACGTTGCCGCCGTTTTCATAGAAGCAGTTTTCGGCATAGATGTCACAGCCGCTGTGAACAGTATAAGCCATATTGAACTTATTGACATAGTTATTGAGCGAGTGGAAATATCCCCAGCGCATAAGTCCCGGACCTCTTGTATTTGTATCATTGAATTTATTCGAGATAAGAGTCATACGCGGGAAGTTGTCGTAGCTGCTCTTGACCTCTGCTGTATCATCAGGATAACCGAGGATAAGACCGTATTTGTGTCCGCCGAAAGAGCAGTCGGAAATTGTACAGTAGTCGGCATCATAGCAGCAGGCGAAGAATTTATCCTCGTCTACCTGCTGTGTCTGCGGAGCATAGCCGTAGTTACTGTGACCGGTAAATGTAACGTGGTCGACCCAGAGGTTTTCACCGGCGCTGAAATAGCATACGATCGAGTCGTTGTTGTTAGACTCGGCATCGTGCTGCATATCAAGGTTTTTTATGATGATATTGTTGCTTGTCGTTGAGTGGCGCTTTGTGCAGAACTGGACATTGAACAGGGTGTGAGCACCATAGCTTCCTATGATAGTCTTGTTGCCCTGAACGTAGATCCTTCCTTTAGTACACATATAGCGTGTTTTGTTGAAGTTGAGTTCAGTAATGCTGATATTTTTTGTAATGAGGATAGTGTATGGTGCAGACGACTCTGCATAGTTTTTGAGCTCATCGAATGTTGAAGCCTCAACTATCTCACCAAAGAGACCGCCTATATCGCCGGCTTTGATATTGTTTGTGTTATCGTTCTTGCAGTAGCCGGCGAAGCCCTGAAGTCCGTCAGAATTGAGAAGCCAGAGCTGATTGTCTTTTCCTTCAAAAGCTTCGAGCGTCATTCCGGAGGTTCCCTGAGTAAGTGCGAGGGAGGTATCAGAATAGTTTACGATCTTATAGTAAAGATCATTGCCCAGATGATCCTGCTTTACAGGTACAGCGTACCAGTGCTGAGACTGGGCAGATTCACTGCCGTATACGACTACGCTGCTTCCGGCTTTGACATTGTAGTTCTTAGGTGTGAGAAGTCTGCCGGACTGTGCATTGACTATCTTGAAGAAAGTACCGTTAGCATCGGCATTTACTCTGTCGAACCTCCACGCTGCTGAAAGATCGCCGCCTAAAGCTTTTACAGAGAGCGTGGAATTGTCTTTTGTTCCGTTTTCTGTAAGAACGGAAGAGTTGTCTTTTGATGCGATGTTCATAAGCTGCGCCGGATAATCGGCTGAAACAGCATTAGCTTGCAGCATACGGGCTGATGTGCCGTAAAGAGGCAGCATACACGCCAGAAGAACTGCCAGTGACAGTATCGCACACTGCCACTTTTTTGAGAGGTGGTTCATTGCTATCAACTCCTTTGATTAATGCGATATGTTTATGCCTAAAACTTATCAACCGTATTATACCATGTTTTGGTCAAAGTGTCAATGAATATTTGTGCTTTTGTACTGTTGTTTTGAATCATGAAGTCATTGCTTCTGCGGCTTCTTTTTCGGAGCAGGCAGTTCACCGAGCATTGAATCGAGCAATTCTTTCAGCAGTTCCTTATTCTCGATGTCCTCGATCATGAGCATTTCTTTGGCTCCTTCATAAGGAAGTTCCAAAGGTGCATCAGGTAAAAGCTTTTTTGCCGAGGCGGTTGGCTTTACGAGGAAACGGTTATCGTAGATCCCTCCGAATACTCTGCCATGATAGTAAAGTATGTATTCTCCCATCATTGCACGGTGCGATATGTCTTCAATGCCGGAAAGCTGTTCTAAAACAAATTCAAGGTAATCTTTAGTGGATGCCATAATAATTCTCCTTGATCTTTATTGTAATGTTCTGGATATTGCGGTTAAAATGCGTTATATCATTCATTACACATTATAGCATATTAAAACTTCGTTTTCAATGTGATTTGTGCATTTTCCTGCGCTTTTGTGAGCTGCTTTCGTGCGTTCTGATGTACACAAAATTCGGATTCACAAAGAACAATTCCATTCATTGCGGATTATAGGAAAAATCTATACCCGACGCCCTTGAAAAGCTCATGTGTATATGCTATACTTATTAAACAAGTAGGAATTACATTTACAGCTTGGCATTTGCAAGACTCACGATATATGCGGCGTGACCGCCCTCTACATTATATACATCATATCCGCGGTCTTCCAGTATTTCGGCGACTTCTTCGCTGAGGTCGCCTGTTCTGCAAAGAACATAAACGGGCTTGTCCATCGGCAGCTTTGAAAGCCCCGTTGATATTTCGTCAAAGGGCACGTTTACCGAGCCTTTTATTCCGTTATTTTTAAATTCTTCGCGGCTTCTTATGTCGAGAAGAAGCACTTTTTCTGTATCAAGAGCAGATATTTCCGCTGCATTTATACTTTTCATATCAAATTCCTTTCGGGAGGCAATAATGGCTTTAACAGATCAACAGCTCGAACGCTATTCGAGACATATTACATTAAAAGAAATAGGAGTGAGAGGGCAGAAGAAACTCCTCGCCGCAAAGGTACTCATTATAGGTGCAGGAGGTCTCGGCGCACCTGCCGCTATGTACCTTGCAGCCGCAGGCTTAGGAACTATCGGCATTGCCGACTGTGATAATGTGGAGCTTTCAAACCTGCAAAGGCAGATAATCCACGCCACTAATGATGTGGGCAAAACAAAAGTACAGTCCGCTGCTGAGACAATTAAAGCCCTTAATCCCGATGTTGAAGTTATCACATATCGTGAATACGTAAACAGTAAAAACATCGCGGCTATGATAGCAGATTATGATTTCATCATAGACGGTGCGGACAACTTCCCCACGAAGTTTCTGATAAACGACGCCTGTGTACTTGGACACAAGCCTTTCTGTCACGCTGGTATTCTACGCTTTGAGGGACAGCTGATGACTTATGTGCCCGACGAAGGTCCATGTTACCGCTGTATATTTGAAGCTCCGCCTCCGAAAGACGCTGTACCAAGCTGCCGTGAAGCGGGAGTAATAGGTGCAATGGCAGGTATAATCGGGACAATGCAGGCTCTTGAAGCCGTGAAGTACATCACAGGTCAGGGCGAACTGCTTACAGGCAGTATGCTTGTATTCGACGGGCTGAAAATGAACTGGCGAAAAGTAAGACTGCCTGAAAGAAATCACAACTGTCCCATATGCGGTGATAATCCGACAATAACAGTGCTTGCGGATGAGGAACAGAAAGCCTGCCTGCTTATTGTGCCAGCAATATAATCGTTGACATAATTCCAAATGGTGTCATCTGCCATAGGCCCTTCTACTATGTCATAGCCATGAATTTTCCCTGCCCGACACGCAGCGATGAAATCCAGC
>ONAI01000010.1 GCA_900315755.1 uncultured Ruminococcus sp. | reverse complement strand
TGGTGGAGGCGGCTCGTAATTGTCTCTATCTGCGTTTTTGTAAAGATTATCAATGACGAACGGCGATTCTACGCCATTTTTGCGTTTTACCGTTTTATCACTTTGAGTATACTGCGCCCAACGTATGTCAAATTCCAATAAGCTTTTCTGTATGTATTATAGCACTATCATTGAAAATTGTCAACAGTCAGTACACATAAGATTTTGCGAATCGGGTCAAATAGGCGCTATAACCTATCTATAAGCTGTTTCAACTGATTAGAGCCTGTTTCTATCCCAGATTCGTTTCAAACGCCTCAGAAATGGCGTATGGTGCCTTATTTGACTTCTGAGTGTAATCCAGTAACATAGCTATAGTATTATAATCGCAGATGCAAAAAGAGCCGGAGATACCAATCGGTACCTCCGGCATCCATGAAGTTATGATTTACGATATGTTTTCGTAGCGCCTTTATCATTGCCACGAACAATTCCACTATACATATGATTTTCGTATCTGTTGCTGACAGCCTTACCGACTCTGCACTTGTCGCCACGGGAGAGTCTGTCATATAAATCAGGATCCTGATTTTTAATAACATCCTTTACCTTAACGTCATTGCCGGTGACAGCACCAGTTGCAGCCCAACGGTCAAAGATGTCAAGAGAATCATAGAAATCCTTGAGGTTGTTGATATTCCAGTCGAGCTGAAAATTATTGTATTTCTTCATGGTATCCTCCTTTCCCCACAGAAGCTGTGGTAGTTTTGTATATTGACCGTGCCGGAGTGTGTCCGGCACGGTAATACCCTAATCAGATATCTAAGTCCTCGCCCTCTTCAATAACGGCTAAGGGGTTATTATGTTTCTCAATGAACGGCTGTAAGGTCTGCCACTCATCAGGGGTAAGCGCTGTATTGAGATGCTGGATATCAGCTTCCTTGCATAGCGCATTGCTTACGATCATTACCTTTCTGCCGATAAGCTGTTTCATGTCGTCAATTACATGGCTCTCGATCAGCTCATTGGCTTCCTTCTCAGTCAGCGTCAGCTGTCCTGCGTTAGTATAGTTGCCCTTGCTGTCCAGTCCCACGACTTTTAATGTATAATCATCAGTTACTTCGTTCTGTTCTAAGCAGAGGGGGATAACCTCAACTGCTTCCTGTTTATTGTAAAAACTGCATATCATTTTGAAGCCTCCCAATTCTTCTCATTGTCGAAATATTCTTTTGTCGCTGCATCTATCCCGATGCCGCTATTAAAGTAAATTGTTGTTAGCTCGCCATCGACCTCAATATGGTCAATAGCAGCGTTTCTCAGGTCTAATGCCTGCGGTGTCATATTAGAACCCATGTAGCTCACAAAGCGATTCACAAGTTCGTTATACATTTCATCATCAACAGCTGCAACTTCCTTCGATTTGGATTCAAGCTGTTCTGTCAGTGCTGCAAGCTCCGATTCGTTACTTGCGATTCTGTTCATAATGGTATCTGAGGCTCTGCCGTCCTCTAACATGCCAAGGAGATTACCCTGAGCCTTGCTCAGCTTATCTATCTTATCCTTGATCTCAGCGACCTCTGCTGATCTCTGGTGTGCTTTCAGCTTTAGCTGATTGTTCATACGTTATGGACAGGGGTTCAATTCCCTTCGCCGACACCATAACCCGTCTCCGCCATTTCGCCATCAATTTCAAGAGAAAGGGTGCTCCTGAGAATAGGTATCATTTAAGGTAGGTCACGTTCATTTACACGTTGAACCCACAAACTTTTTCAGGACACCAAGATAAAACAAAATCCCTAAATACCGTTATTACATGGTATTTAGGGATTTTTGTAACCTTTCCGGTTACGCATTTTTGATTGGTGGAGGCGACGAGAATTGAACTCGCGTCCGAAAACCCATCCATACAACTTTCTACGAGCGTATTTTACCTATTAAAATTCCCCTGACTGACCGCCGGTAAACGGGCTGAGAGCCAGAGTAGTCCGTATACAAACCTGAGGCACGGACACTCCTCAGATTCGTTCACCACTAATCAATGCCCAAGCGGAAGCCGTGGTACTCATCCGGTGGACAGAAGCTGACTTAAGCAGCTACCAGTTCGCTATTTCTAGAAACTGTAATGTTATTTCTTGCGTTTATATTTAAACGTGGCGACGGTTATGGAGATCACGCCGTACTCCGCTCGCTTATCATACTTCAGAATCCCCGTCGAAACCTTTACGCCCCCATTACTGAGGGAAAAAGGGAAGCGCAAGAATCCATATCAGCGTATGAATATTATACATCAATTATTGACTGATGTCAAGGGGAATATTCAAGAAAAACAGAGTTTCAGGAACGCTGCGGAATATTTGTCATATCATGATTTCGGGGGTTATAATAGAGTGATAGACTGTTCGTCAGCGTCAACACGCGCCATAGCGCCGTAAGGCAGAATAGCTCTTGGAGAAGAGTGACCTATATTCACGTTGTAGAGTATTGGCAGATCAGGATTGCTTACGACCTCGCGCCACACCGACTTATATTCCTCGTAGAACTGTTCGTTTATCGGTTTCCCGACTATAATACCGTTTAGATTATCGAAAACGCCCTTTTTGCCGAAGGCTTCGAGGTATAGTTTCAGGGTTTCAGGAGAAGGAGCTAATTCACTTGTTTCTGCGAAGAAGATCTTACCGCGCCACTCATCGGCTTGAGGAAAGATACTGTATCTTTTTACTATTTCTGACTGCATTCTGAAATCCTCGGCAAGCTGGGGATAATCTGCACATTCCTGATTCAGCAGACCTCCAAGTCTTTCGAGATTACCGGCAAGGAGCATTTCCCCCATACTGTCGATACATCCGCCGAGGAGTTCGCCCTCGAAAAACGGACTTCCCTGCAAGAGTTCATAGCCATGCGTTTCGTCATGTGAGGCAGGCATAGTACCGGCGGCAGCTTCTGAGAAGTCAGTTCTGTCGTCATACCAGACCGGTGCAGGAGTGATCTTACGTCCGTGGTAAGGAGCGAAACAGCTCTCGAACTGAGCCTTTGAATACGGCAGCATATCGCCGGATAATTCTGCAATATCGCACATGAATGCCTGACCGTAGAAGGTTTGCAATCCCAGTCTTCGGAACATAAAGTGGTTATAGGTAGAGTCTGAAAAGCCGAGGAAAAATTTAGGGTGCTGATGCACAGCATTTATGAACTCTGCATCGTCCATTAGGTGAGGGAAGGTGCGGAAAGTGTCGATACCGCCGATTGAAGTGATGATACCTTTTACAGAATCATCGAGGAAGGCTGCTTTAAGGTCGGCTGCGCGAGCTTCAGGATGTCTTTTTATGAATTCTGTTCCCATAAGGGCGTGTTTGGTAAACACAGTTTCAAGTCCGGCACGACGCAATATCTCAGTGCCTCGCTTCTGTGTGTGGACGCAATAGTCTTCTCCAAGTATACCGCTTGAAAGGCTGATTATTGCTATTTTATCACCTTTTTTGAGTGGCATGGGCGTAAGCATAGCTTGCGACCTCCGTTACTGATTCTTGATTTTCATATTGCGGTCTATCTCGCGTTTAGCATCGCGTTTTGCGATGTCAGCACGTTTGTCATAGAGCTTTTTACCCTTGCAGAGACCTACCTGCACCTTTACTTTTGAGTCTTTGAAATAAAGGCTCAGGGGGATAAGAGAGAGACCCTCCTGTTTCAGAGTGCCATAAAGCTTGTTTATTTCGCGCTTGTGCATGAGAAGTTTGCGTAGTCTTAGCGGATCACGGTTGAAGATATTGCCTTTTTCGTAGGGGGAAATGTGCATACCTCTTACGAATATCTCGCCGTTATCTATCGAACACCAGCTGTCTTTGAGATTTACTCCGCCGAGACGTATCGACTTGACTTCCGTGCCGACAAGTTCAATACCTGCCTCATAGGTTTCAAGCACGAAGAAGTCGTGTCTTGCTTTTCTGTTTTCGGCTATTGTTTTCGTGCCTTTTGACCTCATATGATTCATCTCCGTTTCTCATCTGATTATACACCATACTGCCGGAAAAGTCAATATTTACGCTTCTGTATTGAGGAAGCAAATGCGTTTACAGCGCCGTGATACGACAAATTCTTCAAATATTTTATAAAAAAGCTTGATTCAACTGCATAAAAGTGGTATAATATATGTGAAGTGATCGTTGTTCACGGAATATACTGATATTTTTGAAAGGGAGGTAAACTATGCACTTCATTGGTGAAAAATGTGTCGCCTGCGGAAAAGTGTTCAATGAGGACGATGATATAGTTGTTTGTCCTGAGTGCGGTTCGCCTCACCACAGGGAATGTTATAAGCTTACTAATAGGTGTGCCAACATTGATTTCCATGCAGAGAAGAAAAAATGGCGCTCTGAAGCGAGTATCAGTGAGGAAAAGAAGACGCAGGCTGTTTTTAAGATGTGTACATCGTGCCATTTCCCGAACAGTCCGCAGAATGAAAAGTGCGAAAGATGCGGTGCTGAGCTGGTAAATAATGATCCGGCTGAGAAGCCTTCCGGAACACAAACAGAAGACCAGAATGTGCCGCACGTTGAAATCAATCTTGAAAATTTCCGCGCTTATCTCGGATTCAATCCGGAAGAAGACCTCGGAGGAGCAAGTCTGAAAGAGGTATCGCAGTTCGTTGGCTCGAATACGCTGTATTACATCCCGATATTCAAGCGGATGAAGGATCTTGGCTCTAAAGTCTCGTTCAATCTTTCGTGTCTGCTGTTTCCGTATTTTTATTTTGCAAACAGAAAAATGTGGGGCTGGGGACTATTCTCAGCACTGCTTTCGATATGCTTCAATATGCCTACATGGATACTATGGCTTGGAAAGAATGTCGCTTCTGATGAAAATACAGAAGCTACTATCTCGGCAATACTCGACCATCAGTCATCGCTGGAGCTCCTTGATTCATATTTCAGCGTTGCAAGCTTTGTAGTCAGCATATTGTTCGGCTTGTTCGGAAATTGGTTGTATTACAGGTATACGATGAAGTCGCTGAGGCACTTGAAGGAACTCAATAATCATGAGGAACTCAATAATCATGATACTATCCCCGCTGAACACGTAATTTCTGCCGGTGGCGTGAAACCGGTCAATATACTGTTCATGGCACTGATAATGCTGGGGATAGGTGCAGGAGTGCTGTTTGGCGCATTACAGCTTCTTAATACCGGGACGATACTGAAAATGCTATAAGCTTTCTGTTTCCGGATATGCAATAAAAATGAATTACCGGGTCTGAAATACGGGCTCGGTATTTTTATGCAATAATTTCGGCAATGCAGTCTATCTTTAGCGTAATTTTTACGTTCGGAATAATAAAATGAATAAGTTATGATACAATAATCTATATAAACTATAATCTTATCCAATACTTGTCAGCAAGGAAGGGCTTTATGAAAAACAGACTTCTTATCGGTGCAATAGTAACTGATTGCCACATAGATTTTCAGTCCGAGATCATGCGTGGCATCATATCGCAGGCGTTCAAGTCCAATTGTGATGTGGCTGTTATCGCGCCGTTGTATAATTTTTCTTACAGTTCGGTCCATAAAGATGCGGAAAGGGCTATTTTCAGCCTTATACTGTCCAGCAGGATAGACGGCTTCATCTACGACCGAAACTCGTTCTGCGGTGATGAAATAAGAGAATACATAGAGCAGCTTCTCAGACGTTCAGGTAAACCGGTAATGCTCCTTGATTATGCCGATCACAAAAGCTTCGAGACTACTTCCGTCGATGACAGAAGTGCCTTTGAGGAAATAACGGATCATCTCATTGATGTTCACGGATGCAAAAGGATATACTGTCTTACAGGACCGCAAAAAACATATAATGCCGAGGAACGTCTTGAAGGTTATAAGGATTCAATGAAAAAGCATGGGCTTTTCTTTGACCGTACATATATTGAGTACGGCGATTTCTGGCATGAAGCCGCCGATAATTATGCCAAAAAGATCATTTCCGGCGAATTGGAGCGTCCGGAAGCTGTTGTCTGCGGCAACGACGTAATGGCTATACGCCTTACAAATGCCCTGACAGCGGCTGGTATAAGAGTACCGGAAGACATTGCGATAACCGGCTATGACGCTTCGGAGGAAGGCTATCGTGCTGTACCTTCAATAACGAGTTACAGCCGTCCGAATTTTCAGCTTGGAGCAGAGGCTGTAAGGCGATTATACCGTATAATAACAGGCAAGATATGCAGAAAAGTCCCGAACGAGAACGGTATGCTGCGTCTCGGAAGGAGCTGCGGATGCCATGATGATCCTCATCTGCGGCATAATGTTACACGCATGAATACCATAAATTCGCGCTTTGAGACCTATCTTCTCTACGGCGATATGCTCTTTGACATAACCAATTCTTCAGATATAAAGACTTTTGCGGATAAGCTTGATAATCATACATATTATCTTTATCAGATGGCACACCTGAATGTATGCCTTACCAAAAAGTACATAGATTCGATGTTCATGCCGGCTTCGGCGAATACTGAACTCGATTTTGTTCCCGGTGATGATATGCAGACAGTATATTCAAAATCGTCTGTTTTCCGCGAGTATCCGCAAAATGTTGATTTCAGTTCCAACGATATACTGCCGTATTCCGGAAGTGAAAGACCGTATCCGACTGCATACTACATTTCACCTCTGCACTATAACAACAACTTTTTCGGTTATACAGCAGTATCGTTCGGAAAGAAGCCTTCTGCTTACAGCAGCCTTTTCATGCAGTGGATAAACTACGTGAATGTGGCACTTGAACACGTCCGGCTGAAGTCAATGATGAGCAATTCTCTTGCGAGAACCACACACGCTCTTCTTTACGATAGCAATACCGGTCTGCTCAGCAGAAATGGTTTTGAGACAGAATTTGTGAAACGTGTTCCTGAAACCGGAGAACAAGAGAATTACGAGTTCCTTTCGATAGAGCTTCCGGCGATACAGAAGACCTACTATCGCAGCGGCGAAGAGCAATGCCTTTCGATAATGAGATCATTTGCCGAGATGCTCACAAGGATAATTTCAGGGAACGAATTGTGCGGAGTCTGGAATGAAAACACTTTCTGCGTCCTTACTGCTGGTGCTGAACGTCCGGAGATGATATTCAGTTCGGTTTCGGCTTTGATAAAGAAGGAGCATCCTGAGAATTCCAACTATGATTTTTCAATCGGAGTTTTCAGCTTTGGATCTGCAAAGAAGATCAGTGCATCTGAAGCTTTCTATAAGTCATCTATCAATAAGATATTCAGCTTCAATACTTCTGAGAATTCAGCGAATCCTCAGTTTGAGAAGCTTTGTATGCTTCGCAGCAGGATAATGAAGAATCCTGAGCTTCCGTGGAATATCAGTGAGATAGCGGAGAGTCTGTACCTGAGCAAAAGCTATCTCCAGAAAATATACAAGTCGTATTTCAACAAGAGTATTATCGAGGAAATGATAGAATTCCGCATTGAAAATGCAAAGGAGCTTCTCACCAATACCGATCTGACTGTTACTGAAATAGCGCGTAAGTGCGGCTATTCTTCATACAACTATTTTGTGCGCCAATTCCGTTCGTGCGAGGATTTGTCGCCCTCGGAATACCGTAATTCTTTGAGAAAGGAAAATTAATATGGAGGCAAAAGTAATACTTATGAAATGTCCGGAAACCAAACGTACTTACGGTGTGAGGATAGAGAAGATGAACGGCGATTGGTTCAGGACATGGGCGTTCCCTCTGGACGAAAAACGTGCCGCTCATGAGGGATATGATAAGACTAAGATCACAGGAAATCTTATTCCGACCAACGAGTTTAACGGATGTCCTTACTGCAAATCGAAGGAATTTGTACAGTGCGGACGCTGCGGTAAGCTTTCCTGCTGGAATAAGGAAGAGCGAATAACCTGCGGCTGGTGCGGACTTACCGGAGATATAACGACGACTGAGGACGCTATCAATGTAAAGAGTGGCGATATGTAAAAAAACTCCGCTGAACTGTAATCCGGGCAATTGCTTTACAGTTCAGCGGAGATCTTATATTTCCTCGAAGTTTATATCGTATCTGTCAGCGATCTTCCGGGCTTGGTCAATATCGCCCATAAGGTTGTATCCGCCGTATTTCAGACAGTATACCAGCATTTTGGCGGAATCCTTATCACCGCGGGCTGCGGCAGGCTCAAAGTATTCGACAGCCTTTGCATAGTCTCTGTCGCTGCATATACCGTTAGCGTAGAGGTAGCCGAGAGCTTTCATGGCATGATGATTGCCCTGCTGTGCGGAGTATTCATACATTCTTTTGGCAAGAGTATAGTCTTTCGAGAGACCTTCACCGTGTTCGCTGCACCAGCCGAGAGAATACTGCGCGTCCGGATCGGACTGAGATGCTGCTTTTTTGTACCATGAAGCAGCTTCTGTACGGTTTTTCTGTACGCCCCAGCCGTTGAATTTGCATTCGCCGTAGTTATACTGTGCTCTTGCGTGACCGGCGATAGCAGCTTTTAACCATAGCTTAGCCGCAGTTTTAAGATCCTCATCTACACCGTCTCCGCGGAAATAGTGTCCTGCAAGATTGTTCAAAGCATCGTCGTCTCCGGCAGAAGCAGCCTTTTTGTAAAGCATAACAGCCTCTTTTGAATTCTGCTGAACTCCGGTTCCAGAAGCGCAGCAAAATGCAAGATTGAACACGGCAGGGATGTAATTCTGTTCCGCAGCTTTTTTGTACCACATCACTGCACGTTCATAGTCGATGCTGGTCTCTATGCCGATAAAGTAGCAGTTGCCGAGTGAAAACTGAGCATCCGGATCGCCTCGGGCAGCTTCTTTCATAAGAATCCCGATATTGCTGTCTGCTGTATCTTCGATACCGTAGCGGGCAGCATATTTTTCAGCTCTTTCTTCGTCCGGAGCGAGGTTTGCACCTCCGATGCGGAAGCACATGATAAGTGCTTTCTGTGAATCGTAATCTCCCTGTTCCGCAGCTTCTTTGTACCAGTAAGCAGCCTTTGAAAGGTCACATTCAGTGCCTGTACCGTTATGCCAGCAGGCAGCGAGTTTCTTCTGCGAGCTGCAATCTCCTCGCGATGCAGCCTTTGTGTACCATTCGACAGCTTTTTTTCTGTCCTGTCTGACACCGCGCCCGTAGTAAAAGCACTCACCGAGGTTATAACAGGCATCGTTGTCGCCGTTATCGGCTTTTCTGAACAGTTCCTCTATGACTGTTCCGGTGGATGTTTCAGAGGTCTGAGCAGGAGCGCTGTTTTCAATATCCCAGCCAAGAGCGTAGGCGATGCTGTAAGCTACCATTTCAGCTTTTTCTTCGTTGAGGTATTCGCCTATCGAACTCACGGCAAGTCTTATTACAGTTTCCGGCAGCTTATCGCCTGAGAGCACGTTCTCGTTTTCTCGCAGATAGAATTTGCCTAAGTTTTCGCTCAGCGCAACATAGAACGCTTTGTTTTCCTTTGAAAGCTTCGGCGCAAGATCGCTGAATGCTGCACAGAAGCGTTTCTGGTCGGCGATTATTTCGATACCGAACATATCGGTAACTTTTTTGACTGCAATGGCAGTCTCAGAAGCTTTGAACTGCATGATCTCCTCCGTTAAAAGTGCGTATGAATAATTTTCTTTATCTCGTCGGCGTTTGAAGTGAACATATCAAGCTGACCGAGAAGTTCGTTTGAACGTTTGAGACATTCTTCCGGAGCCTTGTCGCGGAAGTAGTGTTCACCGCTGATGGAGTCCGTGAGGTAGCGGATGGCAAGCTCTGCGGTGACCCAGAGTATGCCATAATACAGCGAATCTATTTCGCTGGATGTAAGTATGCCGCCGAGCCCTTTTGCGAAGCCTTGAGTGATACAACTTATGCGTTCGGCGGACGGTGTGCCGTTACTGCATAAAGATCGTATAAGGTCGCCGTAGTCGAGCGCCGCGTATCCCTGCATAGCTGTGTCAAGATCTATTATTGTACATTTATCGCTGATTATAACATTGTCTGCTTTGGCATCGCCGTGTATAGTACGAAGAGGTATTTCGCTGCCGAAGACATCAGTGATCGTATCGTAAAGCCGGGTGATTTTTTTGAGAATGGCAGTGTCGATATTCTGGAAACCGAATTCTTTCAGTCGGGAAAAATAGTGTCTGAAATCGTGATAGCCTTTGATGACAGGCTGAAGCTTCAGACCGTCAGTTATTCTGATGAAGCTTCCGAAAGCGCATCCGGATAGAAAGTCGCTGTTTTCAGTGACAGTGGAGGCTTTTATATAGCGGTACATACGCCAGAACTCATCATTATAGACTATGTAGTTTCTGTCGTTAGCGTACAGGTATTCCGGAATGTCAATGTTGCTTCCTGAACAGGCAAAAGCCTTAACGATCAGTGAAATGTTGTTCATTACATTTTCCGGATCATGAAACACATTTCTGTTTATGGACTGGAGAATGTATTCGCCGCTGTCAGAAACGACATGATATGTTGAATTTATGTGACCTGTTCCGAACGAGGATATATCATGAATGCTGCTTATCCCGAACAGAGAGGGGATTTCATTAAGCTTCACGTTCAAAGTCCTCTTTTTTCTTTTTCATATTATCAAAGCAAAGGTGATCTCCGAAGGCGTCCAGAATGTGGTAATCGGTAGTAACATAGCCTTTGCTGAGATATATCTGCTTGGCTGGAAAAGATGAACTCAGGACTGCTTCGTTATATTCGGAAAAGACAAGCTTTTCGGCAAAATGCAGCAGCTTACTGCCGAAGCCGCGTCCCTGATATTCCGGAAGAACGAAAAAACGTCCGATGTCGTTATTGTTTATCGTTACTGTTCCGGCGGTAACACCGTCCTCAAGCAGTATGAACACCTTTCCGGCTTCAATATCATTTATGATGCTTTCTTTGTTGTGGTAATCAATGAAGAATTTCACTGCGCCGTCGGGATAATAGTGGGGATATACTGCATTTATAGTATCGTGAGTGATCCGATTTACTGCTTCAAAATATGACATATCGGCCTTTATTATCTCCATAGTTTCTCCTTATAAAAGCAAGGGCGAACGATGTTCGCCCGTTTGGTTATTGCATTGACCGGGGACAACCCGTTAGTTTTTGAGACTTTGCATTGGTGCAGGAATACGTCCGCCGCGGTTGATGAATTTTGCAGGTGATTTCTCTCTTACCGGCATTACAGGACCGCTTCCGAGAAGTCCGCCGAATTCAAGAGTTTCGCCCTCTTTTTTTCCGATAGCAGGGATAAGACGTACTGCTGTGGTCTTGGAATTTACCATGCCGATAGCAGCTTCGTCAGCTATAATAGCGGAAATAGTCTCCGGTGAGATCTCGCCGGGAACAACTATCATATCAAGACCGACTGAGCAAACAGCGGTCATAGCTTCGAGTTTCTCAAGGCTGAGTACACCTGCAACGGCTGCGTCTATCATGCCTGCGTCCTCTGAAACAGGAATGAATGCACCAGAAAGTCCGCCGACTGTCGAAGATGCCATTACTCCGCCCTTCTTAACAGCGTCATTGAGCATTGCGAGACAAGCAGTAGTACCGTGAGTTCCGCACATTTCAAGTCCCATTTCCTCAAGGATATGTGCAACGCTGTCGCCGACAGCCGGAGTAGGAGCGAGCGAAAGGTCGACGATACCGAAAGGAACGCCGAGAAGCTCAGAGGCTCTTGCACCGACAAGCTGTCCCATACGTGTGATCTTGAAAGCAGTCTTCTTGATAACATCTGCTATTTCGTCGATAGAAGCGTCAGGGTACTTTGTAAGTGCTGCGCGCACAACGCCCGGGCCTGATACACCAACGTGTATTTCGCAGTCAGGCTCACCAACACCGTGGAATGCACCAGCCATGAACGGGTTATCTTCAACGGCGTTGCAGAATACAACGAGTTTAGCGGGACCTATACAGTCGCGGTCGGCAGTTCTTTCAGCGGACTGTTTCACGATCTGTCCCATGATCTTAACAGCGTCCATATTGATACCGGACTTGGTTGAACCGATATTTACAGATGAACAGATATTCTGAGTAACATCGAGAGCTTCTGGGATAGACTTGATAAGAGCCATATCTCCGGCACTGAAGCCTTTATGTACGAGAGCAGAGTAGCCGCCTATGAAGTTTACTCCGCAGGTATCAGCAGCCTTCTGGAGTGCCTTTGCGAACTTGACCGGATCGCCGTCCGGACAAGCAGCGCAGAGCATAGCAACAGGGGTTACGGAAATTCTCTTGTTTACGATCGGGATACCATATTCAGTTTCGATCTGCTGACCGATCTTCACGAGATTTCCAGCCTTTGAGACTATCTTGTTATAAACCTTTTCGCAGGCTTTATCAATATCAGTGTCGATACAATCGAGGAGAGAGATACCCATAGTGATAGTACGTATATCGAGGTATTCGTCTTGTATCATTCTAATCGTTTCGAGAATATTATAAGCGTTAAGCATTAACGAACTTCCTTTCAGTTATAGATCAAACTGTGTGCATGGAATTGAAAATATCTTCATGCATTGTGTGGATTGAAAGTCCAAGCTGTTTCCCGAGGGAATCCATGCTGCCAACGAGTTTTGCAAAATCGGTGTTTATCGCAGAGATGTCAACGAGCATTATCATTGCGAACATATCCTGAAGAACGCTCTGTGTCACTTCGATGACGTTTACGTTGTATTCTGCACAGATACCGCTTACCTTGTGAAGAATACCGACAGTATCCTTGCCTATTACAGTTACGACTGCTCTCATAAAAAATACCTCCGTTTGATCTTATGCAGCGATAGTATTAAAGCTGCAATGTCTGTTATAATTATAACATACTATTGTAGAAAAATAAAGACCTATCATTAATTTTATTTTTTAATCTTATAAATTTGTAAAAACAGTGGAAAATTAACTCCCGATGTGATATAATAATAGAATACATTGATCTCAAGAGGTGAATTTATGACTCTTATTGACTGTCACACTCATACTCAGTTTTCCATGGATTCAGAGGCGGACATTGACCTTTGTGCAGCTCATGCCGCGGAGATAGGTCTTGCAGCTTATGCGATAACCGATCACTGTGAATGCAACGCATGGTACAAAAAGGAGCATTACGCGCCGGAAGAATGGGAACTCTGCGAGTATTTCGATTATGCTTCAGACTTTGAAAATTCAGTCGCGGCAGTAACCGCACTGAAAGAAAAATATAACGATAAACTCAACCTTATCTGCGGTGTTGAACTCGGACAGATCCTTCATGATGTCGAAGCCGCTCAGAAGGTCAATGCAGATAAAAGAGTAGACTTCATTATAGGCTCAGTTCATCAGGTGCTCGGTGAGAAGGACTTCTATTTCATCGACTACGAAAAACTCTCTATGAACGATATATATGCTCTGCTTGAACGCTACTTCAAAGAGGTCAATGATCTCTGCCGCACAGGTCTGTTTGATGTTATCGGACACCTTACATACTGCCTGCGCTATATGAAGCAGCGAAACGGTATAGAAGCCGATATAAGCCGGTTCGATGACATTATCGAGGAAAGTTTCCGGATGCTCATTCAGAACGGCAAGGGTATCGAGATAAACACATCAGGGTTTCGTCAGGGCTTCGGATCAGCATTTCCGGATCTGAAATACGTTAAGATGTACCGTGAACTCGGCGGTGAGATACTTACAATAGGTTCTGATTCGCATACCGTTGAGGACATTGGTGCAAACGTCGCGGACGGCGCTGAGATAGCCTCAGCCGCAGGATTCAGACACCTTACATATTTCAAAGAACGCAAGCCTTACTTCGTTAAAATAGACTAAGAAATAATATGAAAGGAAGTTTTGTTATTATGAACGACATCGTTAAAATTTTACAGCAGAACGCCCGTATCTCCAATGCCGCACTCGGCGAGATACTCGGCATTTCTCCGGAAGAAGCTGCCAATGAGATACAGAAACTCGAAGATCAGGGGATTATCAGGGGTTACAGCGTTATCCTTGATGACGATAAATATGACAAGTCCACAGTTCATGCAACTATCGAACTGAAGGTAACTCCTCAGCGCGATTGCGGCTTCGATGACATCGCCAAGACTATCATGATGTATGATGAAGTCGAGAGCGTAAGCCTTATGTCATCCGGTGCTTATGATCTTGCAGTTGAGGTCAAGGGCTCTAATCTCAAGGATGTTGCATTTTTCGTTTCGGAAAGACTTGCTACTATCGACGGCATACTTTCAACATCCACACACTTTATCCTCAAAAAATACAAGGAAAAAGGAATCTTCATCGACGGTGAAGAGCCGGATGAAAGGGGACTCGGCTGATCGTGATAGATTATGACAAGGTCTTATCAAACAAAATAAAGAATATAAAGCCATCGGGGATACGTAAATTCTTCGATATTGCCGGCACTATGAAGGACGTTATCTCACTCGGTGTTGGTGAGCCTGATTTCTCAACTCCATGGGTGATAAGAAAAGCGGCAATCCAGGTGCTTGAACGAAAACACATTGTTTACGGTCCTAACAAGGGACTTGAACCGCTGAGAAATGCCATTTCGCAGCGTATTCTCAAAAAGCACGGCGTTGAGTACGCTCCGGCTTCCGAGATAATCGTCACTGTCGGCGGTTCTGAGGCTATCGACCTCGCTCTGCGCGGTATACTTGATCCCGGAGACGAAGTTCTCGTAGTAGAGCCGTGTTTCGTATGCTATGCGCCGCTCGTTGAACTCGCAGGCGGTAAGGCTGTACCAGTACCAACACGTATCGAAAATAACTTCAAGCTTACAGTTGAAGACTTCCGTGACAAGGTTACAGAACGCACTAAGCTTCTCATACTGCCGTTCCCGAACAATCCTACCGGTGCTGTTATGACTCGCGAGGACCTCGCACCAATTGCAGATTTTCTGCGCGATACCAATATCATGGTGCTTTCAGATGAGATATATTCAGAACTTACATACGGCAGAAAGCACGTTTCTATTATCGAACTTGATGATATGCGTGAGCGTACTATCTATGTGAACGGCTTCTCGAAGGCTTATGCTATGACAGGCTGGAGACTTGGATATGTTACTGCTCCTGAGCCGATAATCTCGCAGATAGCAAAGATACATCAGTATGGCATAATGTGCAGTCCGTATATCAGCCAGAATGCAGCTGTTGAGGCTCTTGAATCATGCGACGATGAGATAGCAAAAATGGTGGATGAATACAACATCCGCCGTAAATTCCTTGTGAGCGAGTTCAACCGTCTCGGACTGACCTGTTTCGATCCTGAGGGGGCGTTCTATGTATTCCCGTGTATAAAATCCACAGGTCTTACGAGTGAGGAATTCTGCGAAAGACTGCTCTATGAGGAGAAGGTCGCAGCAGTTCCGGGAAGCGCTTTCGGTGATTCAGGCGAAGGCTATATGCGTATCTCTTACGCTTATTCGCTCAAGCACCTTATGGAGGCTATGAAGCGTATTGAAAAATTCCTGAAAAAATTAGAGGCTGAGAAACATGAGAATTAAGACCGCCGCTAAGATAAACCTTGCACTGGATGTTACAGGCAGACTTGATAACGGCTATCACCTTATCGAGAGCGTTTTCCAGACCGTTGGGATGTACGATGAGGTTACGGTTGAACTCGCAGAAAGTGGAATAAGTATTTCGTGCGAACTGCCTGATTCTTTTGCAAAATCAGATCCGATACCGTGTGATGAGCGCAATATCGCCTACAAAGCCGCAAAGCTATTCTTTGAAAATGCCAATATGTCATCCGGCTGCAATATCCATATCAAAAAGGGTATACCGTCACAGGCTGGCATGGGCGGCGGAAGCACCGATGCAGCAGCTGTGCTTTACTGTCTCAATTCTCTTGCCGGAAATGTATTTGCTTCCGCTGAGCTTGCGGCAATGGGCAAGAAGCTTGGCGCGGATGTTCCGTTTTTCTTTACGGGCGGAACAGCCTATGTCGGAGGTATTGGCGAGGAGATAACTCCGCTGCCGGATTATTCCGGACGCATACTTGTCATTGCAAAAGGGGAGCAGGGAGTATCAACGGGCGAGGCTTATGCGCGTATTGATGCACTGACGTCGCCTGTCCACCCTGAGACTTCCATTCTTGTTGCTGCACTTCGCAATTCTCCTGATAAAGCTCCGCAGTTCTTCGGAAACCTGTTTGAACAGGCGGTAGAACTTCCGGAAGTCGGGGAAATATGCGGTATAATGAACTCGCACGGCGTTCATAATGCCTGCATGACAGGAAGCGGCTCGGCAGTGTTCGGACTTTTCAGTGATGTAAAATCAGCAGAAAGGTGTTCCGCAGAGCTAAGAAATAAGTGCTTTTTTGCAGAAGTCTGCGAAACGGTAAAGGATTCGTTTATAACATTATAAAAAAAACGGGCTGCCTGACAGTGTATTAAAGTCAGGCAGCATTTTTATGTTTATACGCAGACGTATTCGGGATCGGTATTCAATGGTCGTATGTGTCCGTCAACTGCGCTTTTATCCACATTATCCCCTATGACTATCAAAACTGATTGTCCCTCGTCAATAGGTGTTATTTCAATTTTTTCATTGGCAGCATTTATCCTAAGCCAGCCGCCTTCGGACGAGGGCAGTGCGCCTTTGATACGGTATATCCTGCCGCAGTTATTGTCAGAGAAAATCGCTTTCAGTAATTCGTTTACTTTATCGTCCGCAATACATATATTCATGAAGTAATGAACTGCGCTGCTTATCTCTTCCGGAAGATATTTCTTAACGTATGAAGAACCGCGATAGCCGGCGTTTGACAATATTTCATAGTCAGCGTCAGTAAGCTCCTTCAAGCCGTCAGCAAGCACGTCCTTTTCAGTGAATCTGCGGTCGCATTTTATCTCGTCAAGCGCTCTGTTTATGTGAGCAACAACACGTTCGGCAGCCTGATCGTTAGTCTCATCTTTAAGCTGTTCGGTCTTGCTGAGCAGCAGCTTTCCGCAGCAGGCAGCTTCGGAAGCGAGCAGATATTCCATTTGTTCGCTGAGTTCATCTTCCATACAGGCATCGGCTATCGTTATGATACTGCCGATCTCAAACCAATTATCAAGCGGGGATTCATGGAGAATATCGAAGAACTCATCCATATCAAATATACCGGAAGGTTCTATGATAACGCGGTCGAAGTGTTGCATTCCGAGTGCTATCAGCTGAGTTTTGAAGCGGCGTTTATGACAATCGTGATCTCCGCCGCCCGATACCATTTCCAGCTGACAGTTATCTCCCTTTAATGCTTTTAGCATAAGCATATCCACATTAACTGCACCGAAATCATTTTCCAGTATTGCGATACGTTCTCCATTATTTATCATGTGTCTGGCATAGCCCACGAGGAAAGTTGTTTTGCCTGAACCGAGAATACCTGTAATAAGATCAATTTTAGTCATGAATTACTCCTTAGCCGCGTCTGAGCAGCTTGTTGAAAGTTATCAGCATAGGGCGAAAATTAAGTGCCGTTACACCACAGGCTGTAATTATTATGAACAGCATATAGCAGGCAGGCTGCTTTATCATCAGCCAGCACATCGCAAGAAGAAGAGCTGTATTAACAGCATTTTTCAGCGGAGAAAACCTGAATGGAATATAGTAACGCGCGTCGATCATTCTTATGCAGTAGCAGAGCAGATAACTTAGGAATGTCGCAAGAGCTGCGCCCTGTATGCCCCATTCCGGTATCAGACAGTAATTAAGAACTATGTTTATTCCGCAGACTGCCGCTATGCTTACGAATGCGTTTTTAGTGTGGTTGGTAGCAGTATAAATGCCGTTCAGAAACAGTGACATACAGGTGAAAACTGAAGCGGCGATAAGAAGGGGAGTGTATCTGTAAGCGGTTGAGTATTCGGGGTAGGTACTGTAATTGATAAGTATTGCAGAAAGTGGTTTGAGCAGTACGATCA
Source organism: uncultured Ruminococcus sp. (assembly GCA_900315755.1). Classification (GTDB taxonomy): domain Bacteria; phylum Bacillota; class Clostridia; order Oscillospirales; family Ruminococcaceae; genus Ruminococcus. The sequence goes on along the minus strand of ONAI01000010.1, from coordinate 36,153 downwards.
GTCCGGCTGCACCGATGAACATAAGCGCCTCAAAGGACGAGTAGACCTTCTCGTAAAAGCGGTTGCGGTCTCTGGAGTCGTTTTCTATTATCGCGGACATATTCCATGCCTGAAAGAACACGGTTGCGACCATTGACATAAGATTCGGCACTTTTGTTGCTGCTGAATATATACCGGCAGCATCCTCGCCTATGAACACCTTATCGCTGTGCATATTTCCGATGAATATCTGATCGGAGAAGCCTGTGAATGTCCACATTATTGTAGTCGGAACGAGCGGAAGCGAGAATCTCAGCATGACCACAGCAAAATCTTTGCTGAAGCTGTTTAAGCAGAAGTATGTCTTTAGTTTTGCAGCAAAGAACAGGAATATTGCCGAACAGGTATCTGAGAGTATTCCCGCGATCATAAAGCCTTTAACGCCGAGCTTCATACCGGAGATGAATACAAGACTGAAAATGAAAAGTGTCATAGTAGTAAGAATGCCGTCAAGCGAGAACAGCTTAACCTGACCGTTTGCGCGCACGAACTGCGAACACAGCGCCCTTGCCGCCGAAGCACATACGTATATTATCAAAAGGAGCGTATATCCGCTTATCTGCCTGAGAAACGGCAGCAAATGCAGAAACGGCGCTGCAAGCAGCATTCCGGAAAGTCCGAAAACAGTAACTGCTGCACCGGTCGTGAATACCTGTTTTTTGTCGTAGTTATTGTCGAGACCGTAGCGGACTACTGCCTCTGTTATTGAGAAAGTGAATATCGGAAGCAGAAAAAGCAGAAGCGTATCGAGCAGTGTTTTAGTATAGAAGCCCGAAGGACTGAAATGCTTTGTGTAGAGATTGTTCAGCAGAAGGGAAAAAATCTTCGAGCTGAAGCTTCCAATCGCAAATATGACAGTATTAAATGCAAGTTTTTTATATTTATTCATCTGGAACTCCCTGTTTTGAGATGTCAGATTATATTATAACACATATCCTGAGTTTTGTCATTATCAAGTTGTTATTTTCGGAATCATCGGACATATTTCTGCTTTCAGCAGTGGTTTAATGACAATATTTGACAAGTTATGAAAAATGTGATATAATAAATTGTTAATGCCAAAAATCATTTTGTTATGACAGCAGTGGATCAAGTTAATACGCATTCAAAAAGTAATTTATAAAGGGAACGATGCTGCGTAAATACTGTCATATCAAAGTTTCCGGATCGCAAGGAAAGATTTTTCGGCGATAATAGAATACAGAATTGATTTAGCACAGCAATATATTCTTAACAGGTCGGTGAGATTATGAAAAACAAACCCATCCTTATCGTTATGCTTACATATAACGACAGAACTGTTGACGATGCATATGAGATCTTCGATAAATGTAAGGATTCAAAAGCTGAATACTGGGGCTTCAAGGAAGAATCACTTCCGCCTGAGAAAATGAAGGCTCTTTACAGATATATGAAGGAATGCGGAAAAACTACGGTTCTTGAAGTTGTTGCATACACAGAGGATAAGTGTATCGAAGGTGCTCAGCTTGCTGTTGAATGTGGATGCGATATACTTATGGGAACTATTTATTCAGATAAGGTAAATGAGATATGCAAGGCGAATAATATCAAGTATATGCCGTTTGTGGGTGAAATAGCCGGCAGACCGTCTGTCCTCAGCGGAAGCATAGATAATATGATCGCTGAAGCAAAGTCATATGTTGAAAAGGGCGTTTATGGTATTGACCTGCTTGGTTACAGATACACAGGCGATGCCTTTGAACTCAATAAGCGCATCGTTGAAGAGGTCGGAGCGCCAATATGTATAGCAGGCAGCGTTGACAGCTTCAGAAGACTTGATGAGCTGGCAGCGATCTCACCTTGTGCTTTCACTATCGGAAGTGCCTTCTTTGAGAATCAGTTTGAGGGAACTTTTGCTGAACAGATAGACAAGGTATGCGATTACATCAGCAGCCGCTGCGGAGAGCCGGCTTATGTTTAAACGCTTTTACCCATGCGCTTATACAAGAAGCGTATTCTCGATCGACTATGAAAAACTCCGCGCAAAAGGCTTCAGCGCAGTAATATTCGATCTTGATAATACTCTCGTTCATCATGGTGATGATTCTACTCCTGAAGTGGACGAGCTGTTCAGAACTATACATAAGGCAGGTCTGAAAACGATACTGCTCACAAACAACGATGAAGAGCGCGTTCTGAGGTTTATAAAGAATATCGACACTCTTTACATCTGCGATGCGGATAAGCCTGAGCCTGCAAGCTATCTTAAAGCACTTGATATGCTCGGAGTAAGTAAAGATGAGGCGGTATGTATAGGCGATCAGATGTTTATCGACATAATTGGCGCTAACCGATGCGGCATACCAAGTATTCTCGTACACTTTATACAGCTGCCGGAGGAAAAACGCATCGGCAAAAAAAGATACATTGAAAAGCTTATTCTGTGGTTCTACCGCAGGAATAAGACTTACAGAAGCCGTCTCGGCGATATTTACGTTAAAAAAGGAAGGTAAAAATGTTCTGGAACAAGGATAAATTATTCTGTGATATAAACCCTACCTGTTATGCTATTTCTGAGCAGAAGGGAATATGCATAAGGCATATTCAGAATTTCCTGAATAAAACAAATTATGCTGAAACCAGATTCAGAAGAAAGCTCCCTAATGTAGTTTATCATCAGGAATCACATCTTATAAAACGCGCACCCGGTATTGATCTCACTCTTCAGCTGAACAAGGCTGTGAATATACGTCTTGCCTGCAAAAAGATCAATGGTACAATTATACGTCCGGGTGAGACATTCTCATTCTGGCACACTGTCGGAAAGACAACCAAGCGCCGCGGATTCAAGGACGGCAGAGTTATAGTGCAGGGAAAGCTTATCCCCGGTATTGGCGGCGGTCTTTGCAATCTCAGCAATACTATCCACAGAACTATACTTCACAGTCCGCTTGAAGTAACGGAATTTCATCAGCATTCTGATGCTCTTGCTCCCGATGAGGGAAAGAGAGTTCCGTTCAGCTCTGGTACTTCGGTTAATTATAACTACATTGATTACAGATTCAGAAATAATACCGATCAGAATGTTCAGTTGCTCGCATGGTGCGATGAGGACAATCTCTATGTTGAACTCCGCAGCGAAAAGGAATTCCCTGATACTTATAAGATAAGCGAGGAAGGCCACCACTTCCGGAAGGAAGGCGACAAGTTCTTCAGAGTTTCAAAGATATATAAAAATGTCTATGACAGGGCTTCCGGCGAACTTGTAGAAAAGGAACTTGTACTCGATAATCATTCCGAAGTAATGTTTGATCCATCGCTTATTCCAGCCGATCAGATCAAAGTGTGAAAAAACTCCCGTTAATGGACGCATTCTCTGGAGAGATCGTGGCAAAAAATTACCGAGCCCATAAATTAAGGCTCGGTAAACCACTTTTTCTTTTAAGATAAGCAGCCTGACGGGAGTGCTTTTTATCTGTGTTTTCTATCTGGAAATTCGTAATAATAGTATTCCTTATCCTTATACATATTCTCATCGGCTTTACGCATCGCGCTGCGTATGTCGCTGCCTGAGCGATCGTAAAAGCTTCCGATAGCAAAGCAGACATTATCCGGATCCTTTGAGCTTTCTTTCAGTGCGATGACCTTTTCGTTGAATTCTTCTTCAGTACAGTCAGACACTATTATCATAAACTCATCGCCACCGGCACGGTAAATCTCATTGCCGTTAAAGGCTTCCTGAATGTGAAGTGCAGCTTTTTTCAGAAGCAGATCACCGGCAGAGTGTCCGCTGCTGTCGTTCACGCGCTTCAGACCGTTAAGATCGGCGAATATAACTCCGAATTGGTCTGAAAGCTTTTCTGCACCTGAAACTATATCACATATTCTGTTGTTCATGGCGTTGCGGTTTTTAACGCCGGTGAGCAGATCGGTATAGCTGATGAGTTCAAGACGCTGCATAAGCTTATAGCTTGCGATCTCGGACGAAAGGAAGAAGGTTGTGAGCTCAAGAGTTTCCTTGATACGCATAGTGTTCTTAGTATCGAAGTTAGTAGCCCATATATAGCCGAGGACCTCGTTGTTATATCTCAGCGGAAACATTACAACACTGTCAACACCGGCTTCTTCAAGCGTTAAGTACCACGGGTTATTTATCTCGCTGATATACTTCATATCCTGTTCGTTCTTTATAATGAGGCAATCGCTCTCTCCGATAGTATCTATCCATGAAGCCGCAATATCGTAGAAATTGATATTCTTAAACTGAGTAACTCTTTTGAGGGTGCTGCCCTCTCTGATATTTGTAGCGAGAACCTTGCAAGTGCCGGCACTGAAATTCATAAGCATTATGGTACATACTTCCGCATCGCAGATAACACGTATATCCTTGATTATTTCTGACATAGTCTGCTCAAAGTCTTTGGTATCGTGCAGTTTTATGCAGGTTTTTAGTACATCAGCAGATGTATCCATAAAGTATGTTGTTTTCAGGTCGATGTTGGTAAGTTCACACTGTTCAAGGGAATATGTACAGTAACATAAGTCGCCGTCTTCATGCTCGATCGGCATTACGTATATATTGAACCAGTATTCGTAGCCGTTGGGATGAACATAGGTATGGATAGGCTGTTTCAGAACGGCTGAACGATAGCACAGGTCTTCAAGATTAAGGTCTTTTGAAAGAAAATCAGTATACAGTGAATTCGGAATGAATTTTTTTGTGCCGGATTGAGTATTTTCTGAATGGTACAGATTTTCCAGCATATTCACAAATTTTTTATTTCCGACTACTATCCTTATATCACCATATCCGCTGTTTTTCTTTTCAACGGACATTACACTGGTCATTGTATGAAAACCGGCAACAAATTCCTGAAAATCCATGGTGCGTCCTTTCTACACTGCATACAGCTTTTAAACTGAACACTTTATGATCAATTTATACATAGTAATTATATCACAATTATTATAGTTTGTCCAGTAGATTTCTGCTATAAAAGCAAAACTTTGCATAAAAATGTTTAATGCTGTATATAAATGATAGAAAGCATTGTGTGCAAGTGATCTTACCCGATCATTCCTCCGGTTCTTTGATCTCGCCGACTATCGGAAGCGGATCTATTCCCTGACGGGTATAGTAATCGGAAAGCGCAGCGCGTACAGCTTGTTCAGCGAGTACAGAGCAGTGTACTTTTACAGCCGGCAGACCGTCGAGAGCCTCCACAACAGCCTTGTTTGTGAGTTTCAGCGCATCGTCGATAGACTTTCCCTTGATAAGTTCGGTTGCCATTGAGGATGTTGCAACAGCAGCACCGCATCCGAATGTTTTGAATTTTACATCGGTAATTATGTTGTTGTCGATTTTCAGATACATTTTCATAATGTCGCCGCATTTGGCGTTGCCGATCTCACCGATGCCGTCGGCATCCTCGATTTCTCCGACGTTTCTTGGATTTGAAAAATGATCGAGTACCTTTTCACTATATAACATAATTATTCTCCTTATTCGTATTTTTCGCCCTTCATCATTTTTTCCCACACAGGAGACATACTGCGAAGACGCTCTACAACTTTCGGAACTACTTCAAGTATATAATCGACATCCTCATTGGTGATGTTTTCTTCGATAGAAAGCCTCATTGATCCGTGAGCGACCTCATGCTTCAGACCGATCGAAAGCAGAACGTGTGAGGGATCAAGTGACCCGGATGTGCAGGCTGAACCTGACGAAGCGCAGATGCCGTTCATATCCAGCATAAGCAGCAGTGATTCGCCTTCGATACCCTCGATAGATATGTTTAGATTGCCGGGAAGGCGCTTATCTCTATCACCGTTGAGCCGTGTGTAAGGCAGTTTCAGGATGCCGTCAATGAGCTTGTTGCGGAGTGGTGTTATGAAAGCATTTTTGGCATCAATGTCGCGTGTGGCGATCTCAATGGCAGTTCCAAGGCCTACAATTGCTGGAACATTTTCTGTTCCGGCACGTTTGCCGCGTTCCTGACCGCCGCCGTGTATCAGATTCGGAAGATTTATTCCCTTGCGTACATAAAGTGCGCCGATACCTTTTTGTGCGTGGATCTTGTGACCGGAAAGCGAGAGCATATCAATTCCCTGCTTGTGGACATCAATGTTTACGTGACCGACTGCCTGAACAGCGTCTGTGTGGAAGAGTACGCCTTTTTCGCGGCATATCGCAGCTATCTCGTCTATTGGCTGGATAGTACCGATCTCGTTATTTGCATACATTATAGTAACGAGAGCGGTATCTTCACGGATGGCATTTTTAATGTCCTGCGGGGCGATCAATCCCTTGTCGTTTACCGGTATGTATGTTACTTCAAAACCGTGTTTTTCAAGATATTCCGTAGTATGCAGAACAGCGTGATGCTCAAAGACAGAAGTGATAATGTGCTTTTTGCCTTTGCCTGCCATAAGGTCTGCTGTCCCTTTTATTGCCCAGTTATCAGACTCACTTCCGCAGCTTGTGAAAAATATCTCGCGCGGATCAGCACCAATAGCCTTTGCGACTTTTTCACGGGCAGTCTCGATAGCTTTCTGAGCGTCTCTGCCGAGTTTGTAGATGCTTGAAGCGTTGCCGTAGCCTTCGCGGAAATAGGGAAGCATAGATTCGAGGACTTCCTCCGAAACAGCCGTAGTTGCAGCGTTATCAGCGTATATAAAACGTTTTTCCATGATCATTCTCCTTGTATATATAACCTATCGACTTGATATATTATACCACAATAATAAGATCATATCACGTTTGTTAACTTACCGAAACTAAAAAACAAAGCCATATGAGAAAACTCATATGGCTTAAAACTATTCAATAACAACGCCCCAGCCGCTGCTGATCTTTTTGTACATTCGCATTTTTTCTTTTTTCTTCTGTGATTTGAATAAAGAGAACACAAAGAAAATTGCAACGACAGTAAGTGCGCCGCCGAGTACAAATTTGATAGCACCATCGAGAAGGACAAAAGCAAGTGCCCAGATAACGATAGCTGCAAGAAGAATAAGAGGCAGACAGAACGAGAAGAATGTTCTGTTCTTCACCTTTATGTAGTGCTGGATGTCCTTAATGCTGAAACTTTCATAATTTCTTGCAATGAAGTTATCCGGCTGAGCCCACTTGCAGAACTGATTTACGTCATCGAATTTAGCGTTATAGTCCTGAAAATCGTGGAATTTACCATTGAAACGTGAAACGCGATAAGCGACGAGAAGGGAATTAGAAACTTTTTCAGCATCCATAACATGAATTATAGTGCCTGCTTCAGCCTGTCCCTTAATACTTTTAGTCACAAGAAATTTTCTGTCAATAGCCTCATCAATATTTAGCAAATAAGTCATAAAATAACCCTTCCTTGACATTTTAATATACTAAACAGTGCTTGTTAAATTATATGTACAAGTCTCATGTTGTAGTTTAGTTAGTTCAAAAGCAATAGCTACATTTTATATTATAACACACATCAAATAAAAATGCAAGCATGAATGACACTAAAAAAACAACTTTTTTAAGAATGTGCATAATAAAAAATCTACTGTGCTTGGAATTGGCTAATGTGATAGCTGATAAAACGCGGTATATCCGTATTTTATCAAGAGTTGTCAATGCAAGTGTTTGCTGAGAGAACAGAAAACACTTGCAAGATAATCATAGATCAAAACTTATTTTTCAGATTAGCCTTAGCTATTTTCTTTTTATCCTTAGCCTGTTTGAGCATATCGTTCTTGGACATAGGACCGTCTTCAAGGTCAGTAGCGCCGGCTGTTGCAGCGTTTGCAGCGATCTCGGCTGTTTCAGCGTCTACATCGGAATCATCATCAAGGAAGCTGTTGAGACGCTTCTTGAAAGCACCGCCGCTTGTTTTTGAAAGCATTACACTGCTCTGCTGGTAGTTGCTGCGGAGAGGTGCAGCGCCGCCAACGTGTACAGAATGTGAGCCGCCGTAGCCCTGAGTGTAAGGAGCAGCATTAACTCCGCCGTTCTGGTAAACAGAGGTATGTGTGCCTGCGCCCATGTAAGGATTAGGCTGTGGGAAGCCGCCCTGCTGAGGGTAGCCGCCCTGCTGAGGATAACCGCCCTGCTGAGGGTAACCGCCCTGCTGAGGATAACCGCCCTGCTGTGGATAACCGCCCTGCTGAGGATAACCGCCCTGCTGAGGGTAACCGCCCTGCTGAGGGTAACCGCCCTGCTGAGGATAGCCGCTCTGCTGAGGGTAACCACTCTGCTGAGGATAGCCGCTCTGCTGAGGATAACCAGCCTGTTGAGGATAGCCGCTCTGCTGCGGATTTACGAAACCGCTTGCACCCTGCTGCTGAGCATCAGCAGCTGTCTCATAGAGGAACTTAGGACCGTCGCCGGACTGAGCACCGTTCTGAGCAGCGCCGTTTGAATTCTGAGCATTGAATGGGTTTGATTCATCAACATCGAAGCCGGCAGCGAAGTCAGCCGGAGCGCCGAGCGGTGAAGAAACAGCATCGTCATAGCCGCTGAGGAAATCAGGGGTATAATTGCACATACTTGCAGCAGTAGCAGATTCCTCAGGAGAGGTAACAACCTGACAGCTGCTGTTTTCAGCGCCTGATTTCACGAGCATAGTCAGAGCGTCCTGACTTGGCTCAAAGAAGCTGTTATCATCAAATGTAATGATTATCATCTGTCTTGCTTTAGCCTTACCGTTGGCAATAACAGACATAACGGCAATATTCTCAGCAGGAACTGTAACAACATTTCCTTCATCGTTGACGCCTATTGTAGTAACGCCTGAGAAGATCTCATCTGTATCTGCGATAATAAGGCAGAGGCAAGCGTCCGGATCAGAAACCAGATCTGGTCTTTCGGATTTGATCTTGTTTGCGAAATTTTTTGCAGTATTGTAGAAAGCACTAATTTCCATAAACAAACACCACTTTTCCCTTTCATTTATATTACGCTGTTCACAGCGTTTAATTTATTCCGAAGAAGCTGCGGTTACAGGGATAATAAAGTAAATCCCGCAGATCCGACGGCTAAACGGTATTACGAACCGTTATTTGCATAATTATTCAAAATTATCGATCTTTTTGGTAAGAAGCTCAGCTTTTCTTGCTGCGGCACGTTTTTTATTCTCCTCGACCTTTGATACGATCAGATCCATCTTAGTGTCTATAATATCGGTATCAAATACGCAGGAGAGGGAAATGTCATCCTCTGTACCGAAATGTGAACGTTTAGTGAGATTATTGATGATAACTGTTTTGAAATTCTCGATATTTGCAAGCTGACTTGTGATTATAGTATGATAATCAAGGAAGTCGCGCTCGCTGCCGAAAGAGGTGTAAAGACCATCAGTAGAAGCATACATAGCGATAAGCTTCTTGTTCTCCACGTAGAATCCGCTGAACATTGAGGCTGCGTTCGAGTTGCACATAGAAGCGGTAACGTTAGCCGGAGCGGCTTCGTTATACTCCATTGGCATAATAGCTTCACCGTCATCAAAAATAGCAACAAGACTTCCATCACCGATCTGGATGCCGAAGGTGAAGTCCTTTGCGGCGATGCCGGCGATGAGGGTGGTACCGTAGTAGGATTCGGGCGGGATAGCCTCGAATTCCTCAGGGGTGAACTTGCTTTTTTCTTCATCTGTTACCGGATTCTCCTTGAGGTGAGCATTAACCTTCTGATTCCAGTTGAAAATAGCCTGTTTCTGGATATTTCTGATTATCAATTTGTGATTAGACGGGAAGTTGCTTACGAGTTGATCATAATCCTCGAAGTAAGTGTCGATAGCCTCGATAGTGGCTTCAACAGCGAATTTAGAGCCCTTATCGCTGCGGAAGTGTTTTTTGCTTCCGTGACCGTCGGCAACGACGGCGATAGCGTAACGGTCTGTGACCTTATGTGAAGAACTATCCTGACATACAAGGCCGGATTTGTCGTGGCTTGCACCTTTGACCGAGTGGCTGAAACCGTTGAACATCTTTACTCAGTCCTCCTTCCGATTAGTAGAAATATACTGTGTTATAGTATTGCATTGTTGGAACAGAGTATATTACCAGCCTGTATCGAAAGGAACATCGTTTTCTTCAACCTTATTGCTTACGAGTTCCTGGATCTGCTGACCGAGAAGCTTCTGTTTTGCAGAGAAGACATCCTCTTCACCGATCTCGTGACCGCTGTCGTCGGAGAGAGTCATACTCTTACTGCCGATCTGAGCGGAAGTAACAGCAATGATCTTGATCATCTGAGCGAGCTGAGTACCTGAATAAGCGTGAACGACAGTATCCTTGCTTCCTGTGAATTCAGCAAGAACGTCATCGTTAGCTTCTTCGCCGATACCGAGAGCAGCTTTAAGACCGAACTTATACCAGCTGTTGGACTGGAGTTCTTTAAGACCTTCCTTGTAGTCATCTGAAGGATAGCCGTCAGTCATAAGGAAGATAACAGGAGCGAATGAAAGTGAAGGCGAATTGAGGTAGCTGTTACGCGACATTCTGAGGGAGAGTTCCTTGAATGCAGCACCCATGCTGGTAACACCGCTTGCACGGAGTCTTGCCCATTCAAAGTCTTCGATAGCGATAGGAGTTGAATACATCCATCTTACTTCGGTAGAGAATGTAAGAACTGCTACCTTAACTTCTGTATCAGCTTCGCCGACTCTTCTGATCTCAGGGATAAGCTCTTCCATAACTGTATTGAGCTCGCCCATTTTCTTGCCTTTCATACTTCCTGAAGTATCGATCAGGAAGAAGATAACAAGGCTTTTTCTTGAAACACCGGTAGCGCTGAGCGGATCGTCATCAAAATCGAGGAGACTATCAGCAGCAGGAGCTGTATTCTCAGGAGCTGAAGCCGGCTCGAAATCATCGAGACCTGAAACGTTCTGATTCTCGTTTACTACTGGCTCTGTCATGTTTTCGTTACTCATAATTAAATACATCCTTTCGATAAGCTGTATAGGTTTGATAACTCAACAGCGGATTATATCTGTGCCTTGATTTCGCCAAAGTCTATTTCAAGACCTTGCCAAACAGGGAAACCCTTTCCGGGGGCAATATCATAAAATACGCCGTCAGGCATTTTTGCTCGCCATTTTCTTTCAGAGCAGTTCTTGATTCCGAGAACACCGGGCTTGAGCTTGTTCTCAACAAGTTCACCGGCAATCTTGGTGAAATCGTCTGAATCTGCGCTGATCTCGCAATCATAGAACTTACATCCGAGGTAGAGCGGCATACGGTAATCGCGGTCGCTGAAGCCGAGGGAAGCAAATTCCATTCCACATTTCGGGCATTTGAATGTTTTGGCATTCGGCTGAACAAACATTGAGGAGAAGTTTGTTCTGCCGCAGCCGCACATGATTATTTCAGAGCGGAGACGGATGAAAAGCTTCTGCCATTCGTTCTCTATGATACGCTTTGCAGGCTCAGTGATACCTGTGGTAAATGAGCGTATGAAAGCGTCCTTGATATAATCAGGATAGATCCTCCAGAACTTGATAACGTTATCGTGGATACCTCTTACCGGGCGGTTAGAAGAATCGTTCGGATCATATACAAAAACTGCATTCTGACCATAGTGTTTAAGTTCTGAGGATTCTGTGAGACAAACGTCTCTGACTACCTTTTCGCCCTCCATAGGATCTCCTCTGAAGAGAAGCTTGAAGAGTACAACTGCAAGTGAGTATTTATCAGTCTGAACATTCGGCTGAGCAATGCCTCTTACGACCTCAGGAGCCATATAGCCGGGCTTACCGCCGATACCGAAGTTGCTGCCGTCCGGAGCGATATTATCGCAGTCGCAGACAAGAACAGCGCCTGTATTCACATTGATGAAGAAACCTCCGTCGTTAAGATCCTGATAGCTCTTACCAGATCTGTGGAGCTGACGGAAAGCGTTTACAATGTTGATAACTGCTGTCACCATAGCAGAGAGGCTGTTGAATTTAACCGGTCTCTTCACTGCGTGACCTGTAAGAGGATCGATCTCAAGTTTATATGTGTTGAGGATATCAACAAATGAATCAAATCCATCGGGTTTCAGATCCATTATATAACCGAAAGTACCATCCTCAGTTTCTTTAGTCAGATATTTAGGCCATAGAAATTTATTGCTTGGCGGACCGTCATTGATATTATTCTGAAGGTTTTTGCGGAACACCTTTGGTTTTTTCATCTTGTCGATGTCGTACCATTTCAGCGCCCATTTCATACCGTTGAATCTTACAAGATAAACAGTACCCTGACCGCCGCTGCCGATAACGCTGAGAACCTTAGCGCTCCCTCCGTATTCCATTTCAACTTCCTGACCGATTTCGAGTTCAACCATCTGAATTCATCCTTTCGTTAATTACTGGAACTCAAACTTCTGCCGATGAGGTAACGAGTTTAACGCTGAGACCGTTTACAAGGCAGTATTTATGAACGTAAGAATTCTCTATGCAATGAATAGTTAAGTTAGGGCAGTAGGAGAACGCATTGATGTCGATGAATTTAACGCTCTCTGGAAGGAAGAGTTTTCTCAGCTTATCGCAGCCTGAGAAAGCTTCAGCGCCTATGCTGCTTACGGTATCCGGTATCTCGATGACTTCGAGGCTTGTGCAGAAAGAGAAGGTGCTGTCTTCGATCTCCATTACGCCCTTAGGAATCTTGACGACAACAAGCTTTGCACACTGGCTGAATGCACCCTGTTTGATGATCCTGAGTGATTCAGGAAGATCGAGACCTCTCAGACGCTTGCATCCTGAGAAAGCATACTCACCGATAGCGAGCAGCGACTGCGGAAGCTGGATCGTTCTGAGAGAACCGAATTTATCGAAGCAGAAAGCTTCGAGTTTTGTGAAACCATCCGGGATAACGATATTGCTGCTGAGACGGTATCTGAAGGCGTTACGCGGAGTGAACACCATATCATCAATGCTTGCTGCACGTTTCTTTGGTGCTTCTTCGACCGGCTGTTCCTCGCCGTTTTCGTCAGGCGGGAGAACTTTCAGAGTTGATTCATATGGCCAGCCGAGCATATATGTATAGCAGGCAAGTACGAATTCGGTAGCATTTTCGGAGAGAAAAGCATCTCCGAGCATAAAGCTTTTTGCTCGCATTATAGAGATCTCGCGGTTAGGTTCTTTGAGCATAAGCTTAAGAACGCCCATTCTATACATATTAATAAGTAATCTGCGTTCTTTGCTGTAATCAGGAATATAGTCGTTAAGAAGGCCAACGAAGCGGTTCTGTTTGATAACACCGTAAGGACCGTGGTTGACAACGATCGAACGCAGTTCCTGCTGGAATTCCATAGTATTTTCAAATCCCTCTATATTCTGCGGAACTGGCGCACCGCAATTGGGGCACGAGACAAGTCGTGGATCGACTTGAGCTTCACATTTCTCGCACTGCATAAATTACCCTCCTGACATAATATTTTGTAGGTATAAAAAGTATGATAATACAATTACGCGAATATTTACACATTGCTATCACGAATAGTATATCATCTTTTATAATAGTTGTCAAGTATCAAAGTGTTAAAAATATTATTTTTAGGCAGTTTTTTTAACTCGAAGTATACTGGCACATTTGTGATAGGGCAATAAATAGGGGATTATAGAAGCGGTATAAAAAATGGCGAAATTTATGCACAATTTTATATACAAAGAGTAATATTGAATAAAATATTAAAAAACGGTATAAAATAGTTGAACTTGCATATATTCTCATAAAAATTATTGGTAAAAGTGTGAATGAAATATTTTTGGAATTGTGTTGAAATTCTGCTGAATATGTGATAGAATTAAATAAGCTAAATAGAAAGCAGTTTGAGTTCACGGTTGTGCCGGCGATCGTAAGCACATGATCGCTGCGGCTCTTCGTAAGTGGCTTAAAATACTTTAAGGAGGTTATGTTTTTATGAACAAAGGCAAAAAAATGATTCTTAGTTCTCTTGCCCTCTGCACAGTTAGTATGTCGGTTCTGATGACTACAAGCTGCGGCAAGCCGGGCGGCGGAAGCACTAAGGGCAAGATAGCTGTTATTACCAAGAACAAGAGCGTATCTTTCTGGGATGACGTTAAAAAAGGCTCGGAAGCAGCCGGTGATGAGCTCGGTTATGATATCATCTATACAGCAGCTTCAGGAGATAATGATTTCGCATCACAGGTAGAGGCTATCAATGATGCTATCAAGGAAGACGTTGATGCTATCATCATCGCTCCTAACGGAAATGCCGAACTTGATGAAGCATTCAAGAAAGCCGATGACGCAGGAATCAAGATCATCAATATCAACTCAAGAACAGATTACCCGAATGTTATTTCGTGTATCAGTTCGTCCGATATAGACGGCGGTTCTGTTGCTGCACGTTACGCTGCTGACGGAGTTCTTCTCAGTAGTACAGTAAGAGCAGTTATGGACCGCGGTAACGTTCAGCTCACCGATGTTGCACGTCTCGGACGCGGCGCTGTTGCTATTATAGGTCATACAGCTGCAACAGCTGATAAGCGTATTCAGGGCTTCAAGGAATCTACTGCATCTGAGGTTCAGCGTCAGATGGCAGCTGATGGTGTTGATCTTTCAAAGATGGATCTCACTCAGGAACAGATCTCTGATATGTTCTCGAAGTTCTTCGTCGAAGGTGAGAGATGTTCAAGTATTGATGCTGCTTATGAAGAGGCAATGAAGATCCTCAGCGCAAGAGATTGTAACGTTATCTGTTTCTATGCTACAAATACAAATACTACACTTGGCGTTTGCCGAGCAGTTGAAGAACTCGATATGGCAGATAAGGTGTTCGTAATAGGATTCAACTCAGACCAGAAGGAGCTTGATTATCTCAAGACAGGTGTTCTTGACGGTACTATCATTCAGAACCCTTACAATATGGGATACGTTGGAGTAAGATTTGCTAAGAAAGCTATTAATGATGACAGCCTTCCGAAGACTCTTGATACCGGAGTTACTTACGTAAATGCCGATAACTTGAACGATACTTACGTTCAGCTTCTTCTCCACCCAGAGAACTATTAATGGAGGTAAGTAATTATGGCTAAAGATAGGAATAATGCTCGATATCAGTCCAGAGCGTATACATTTGGTGCGATCCTTCTTGCAGTAGTCGTTTTGGCAAACATGGCGCTCGTGGGATATCTTTCAAACAAAAACCGTGCTATTTCACAAAAGACTTCAGGTACTATGAGCTGTGTTAACCGAATCAACTCAGAACTTAAGTACATCAATGGTAACGTTCTTCAGATCGTTGCCGGCATCGGTGATTCTACTGCTCTTGCTGAGGATACTCAGCGAGCATTCGATAACATCTATGATGCTATGGACGACTTCGATGAACTCGAAGGCAAATCCGATGACCTTGTTCGTCGATTCAATCACGCTAAGTCATTCATCACAACTTACAATGACAGACTTATCAGTTTCCGTGAGATGTTCAATAAGGTCGATGAAAACGGTAAGCAGCTTGGTACAAGTGCTTTCAACGGAAACATGAACAACCTTTATATTCAGGATATTTATCCGCTTCAGATCACTGCTTCAGAAATGCTCGAAGCTACTATCGACATCGCTAACCAGGATGCAGCCAAGGAGGGAAGAAAGACTGTAACAGCTTTCATTTCAGTTGAAGCTGCTATGTTCCTTCTCCTTATCGTTGGTGAAATTGCTATCATGTTCATTGCAAGAATGGCTAAGAGGGCAAGACTTGAGCTCGAAGAGCGTGAGAAGAGCCTCCGTGAGGTTGACGCAAAGCTTAAGACTACACGTCAGAAGGCAAGCGACCTTGCTGTTATGAACATCCTTACAGGTATGAAGAACCGTTATGCTCTTGATAATGATATTACCGAGAGACTTGAATCTGATCGTTTCAACATCGCTGTATTCGATATGGATAACTTCCGCAGCATAAACGATAACTACGGTTATGACTTCGGTGATGAGTATCTTATCGCAGTTGCAGACAGACTTAAAAATGAGTTCGGTTCAGTTGCCGAGATCTATAACATCACAGGCAATGAGTTCTGCTTCGTATTCAATAAGGAGATCTCAGAGAGCCAGGCAATGGGTATCGTTCAGAATATCCACGCTGTTATCAGCAGTCCTTATGATGTACTTAACCTTACAGTACAGCTTCCGGCTTCAGGAAGTGTTTACCACTACCTCCCGGGCGACTGCCTCAACGTAAACTCACTGCTCGTTAAGCTTGATACAGCACTCAGAAATGCTAAGCTGAACGGCGGTAACATGATCAACACTGTTGTTGATATCTGATACTATCGTTTAAATGGCTGCCGGAACGTTGTTCCGGCAGTTTTTTTGTGCAACATAGCCAATTTGTAATGATTTCTGTAAGTTAAATATAGTTTGACAAATCCTGAGATAGATGATAAAATGAAAGTGTTGGCTGAATTTGGGGATATAACTGCGAAACGAGGTGAGCAAAGTTGAAAAAGTACGCTGTATTCAGATCGCCGACGGGTCTGTATTGCTATGAATATATCGACACAATGGAAAAACTTGCAAAAACTGATTTTGCGAATTTCGTTACAGAAGAACAACTTCCGATAGTGCTTGATGGTAACGGCGGTTATTTCAACTTTGACAATGGCGATTATTGTTTCCTTAAAGTTATAGAAAGCGATAAAGAGTACCCTCTGAAGCTTGAAGAGATGTACTATAAGAACGATCCTGATTTCAAGCTTGGCTGGATGTCTCCGGATGGCGATACCTATTCGTGCAGCTATACCAATCACAATAAATGTGCGATAATGCTCGCCAAGAAGTTTTTCCCGAAATCAAAATACCCTGAAACTGCTCTCGGACGCGGCGGCTGGCTGAAGATCATCGACTCGTGGGACGGCAGAGAGCGCCAGCACGGACAGTATGTTCATTCCGACAGCGGAAGAATAACAAATAAACAGATAAACCGTCTCTTTGACCTCGGACTTTATGATAATGAGGAAGTTCAGAGGCTTATCAAAGATAATAACGGTGACTGGTAAAAAAATATGCGTTTCCTGTGAAAATTGTCAGGAAACGTTTTTTGTTTTGGATGTATTTTGTAAAATAATGTGCAATATACATAAAATGCCTGAGTAATTTGTATAATTCTTATATTGACTTTGGCGTTAAAATGATGTATAATTGAACTTATAAATACAAACAGTAGAGAGCACTGGATTTGCGTATTTTTTTGTACCAAAGTCAGTGCCGCAGGAGGAATTGATATGGCAGAGGCAAGATTCATAAAAACTGTGACCTTCGGTGGATATGATAAAACAGAGGTCATACGCAGACTTGAGTACCTTTACACACAGGTCTACGATATGAAGAATGAACTCAGAGAGACTAAGCTTCTTCTCGATGCTTATAAAAAAGGTACGGATGCTGAAAAGGCTAACGAAACAGTTATGGCAGGGGAAAGAGCTAAGCTTACTCAGGTGCAGGTGCAGAATGAGACTCTCACGACCAAATTAAAGGCAACTGAGGAAGAGAATAAAGGCTTTGAACAGAAGGTCTCTGATCTTAATGCCTCTATCGAAGAACTTAAAGAGCAGCTTAAAGCAGCAAATGATAAGCTTGCAGGATATGAGTCAGGAAATAATCCGGCTTCACTCAGCCAGGTGTTCATCGAAGCACAGAAATCAGCTGATATGCTCGTTAATAATGCAAAGCGAGAGGCTGAAAATCTCAATGATGAAGCTAAAAAAGCTGCTGAACTTGCAATAGCTGATGCTAATGATGAGGCTGCCCAGATCATATATGAGGCAGAGAGAACGGCTGCTTTAAAACTGGCAGAGGCTAAAAATAAAGCGGAAGAGATGAACGTTTCTTCAAATAATCTCAAGGCTATTATGCTTGATGACGTTACAAAGCTTGGCGCTCAGATGTCGCAGCTGAGAACAACTCTCGAAGCTTTCGTTGATACAGGTCTCGGTGATATAAGCGATGCTGAGGAAAGACTCTTCTCTGTCAGCAATACCCTCAGAGAAGGCGGAGTTCCTGTGTTCAGAGAGCCGGAGTCTTATGCGCCGGAAATGCCGGAAGCACCTAAACGCAATGCGCTTAAGGACCGTGAAGAGGAAGCTGAGGAGAGACTGAAAAAGAGAAGCGAGCTCGATAAGCTGAAGCAGATGGCTGAAGCTATCGGCGGCAAAAAAGACAAGAATGTTCATGAGACATCTGGCAGTAAGGTGACAGAACCTGTCGAAGCACCGGCAGAAGCACCAGCGGAAGAGCAAAAGCCGGAAGAGGCAAAAGCTGAAGAGCCAAAGGAGAAAAAAGGCGGAAAGATAGACCTTGCGGCTCTTGCAGCACAGGCGAGTGCACTCGGCGGCAAGAAATAAACCCGGAATACTGGTATATTGCTATGTGTCCTTTCAATATCAAAGATCATCAGAGGGGTAAGAATGTATTATGAATGAATTAGTAATTGTAAGACCTGAAAAATGTGATGGATGTAATGCGTGTGTGAGATGCTGTCCTGCACCGGAAGCCAATATCACGAAAAGACTTGAAGACGGAAGATTCATAACATCAGTTGATCCGAATAAGTGTATTGCCTGCGGCGAATGCGTAAAGGTTTGTCAGCATGGAGCAAGAGACTATGTTGATGATACAGAGGAGTGTATGTCAAGAGTAGTCAAGGAGAAGATGATTATCATGGCTTCTCCGGCTATCAAGACAGTATTTCCGAATAAGTGGAAGGGTATCCTTGATTGGTTCAAGAGCCAGGGATGTTCTGTTTACGATGTTTCACTTGGTGCAGATATCTGTACATGGGTGCATCTGAGAATGCTTGAGCAGAGCAAGGTCGGCAATATCATTACACAGCCATGTCCTGCTATCGTAAACTATATTGAAAAGTATCAGCCTAAGCTGCTTTCAAACCTTTCACCGGTACACAGCCCTGTTGCCTGCGGAGCTATATACATAAAGCAGTATCTCAGAAGAAACAACCCTATTGCATTCCTTTCACCTTGTATCGCAAAGAAGAGCGAATTCGACGAGACAGGTCTTGTTGAGTATAACGTTACCTTCAAGAAGCTTATGAACTATTTCGACAGAAATGACATTAATATACCGATAAACCCGATCGACGATTTTGAGTATAAATTCGACGATCAGCAGGGACAGCTCGGTTCTGTATATCCACGTCCGGGCGGACTCCGCGATAACCTCTGGGCACATGATGAGGAACTCAATATAGCAACCTCAGAAGGTCTCTACAAGGTATATAAAGAGATAGATATGTATGGCAAAATGCCTGAGTCCAAGCACCCGCAGGTGTTCGATGTTCTTTCGTGCGATGCAGGTTGTAACGGCGGACCGGCTACTGCTACAAATCAGACTATCTTCGACATGATGGCTACAATGAGATCAATTGAGAACGAAGCTAAGCGCAGACGTAAGTCAGGCGGTATCATGGGCAGAGGAGAGGATAAACTCTTCAAAAAATTTGATGAGGAACTCAGGATCGCAGATTTCGTAAGAACCTACAAGGGCACTATGCCTTCACCTGTTCCGAGCGAGAAACAGCTTGAACCGATCTATGAGAAGATGGGCAAGTTAACTGATGCAGATAAGCATTATGACTGCCGTGCCTGCGGATATGATACCTGCCGTAATATGGCTATCGCTATTTCACGCGGACTTAATACTCCTGAAAACTGCGTGATCTATGCTAAGTCAGTTCTCATTGCAAGACATTCAGAACTTGCAAAGCAGCATGAACAGCTTGCTGAGATCACAGCAGAGTGTCTTGAGCTTTCAAACAAACTGAAGGAAGAAGTAGCTGCTATCAGCAAGAATATGAACACCATCGGCGATTCTACATCTGCAACGAGCGAGAGAGCAACAGTTGTTAAGGATCTTCTTCAGAACGTTGTTACATTCTGCAATGAGAATCCTACAATGGACGGCGACAGCGTTAAGCAGCTTATCAGTATCCTTGAAATGACCATTTCTGCGTTCAGTGTACTTGATGACAATGTTAATATTACGAACGAGAGTTCAGGTGTTATTCATCAGTCTATCGGTGAGATCTCAGAATTGGTTGAGAAGATCAACGGAACTCTTATAAAGACTGAAAAAGAGGAAAAATAATCATTTTATGAACAGCCGCAGTTTAAATGCGGCTGTTTTTTTGTGCAAAATACATTTAAAATTATAACCAATTTACTTAAAAATCATTGACATCATAAAAGGTTTTTGGTATAATTTATATATACTATGTTCCATATTCACATATGGGAGCATTATGAAAGAAATATCCCTAAGAATAGCTTGATACAGCTGTTTTATTATTTTAGATCATTACAGCTGAAGGGAGGATCAGATGTTTAGGAAATTGAAAAGCTGGCTCGGCGTTGATAAACAGAGTAAGTATGTCCGGGATTATTTTTATATGACAAATATGAAAGCAAGCATATATATGTCTATTGTCGTAATAGTGCTTGAAATATGGATGATACTGCGAATGACACGCACTATCTTTGAAAAAAACCTTCAAAGTCAGATCTGGACTCTTACGGAAAAGTATTACTCGAATTATGTGCTGCTGCTGAGTTCTGGAATTCTGATGCTGCTTTATGCGATACGCGCATTGACTAAGAAGTACAAGCATAAATGGATAGCATTTTTAGTTATGATAATGTGTGCGGCGGTTACAGTGTTTGAGGTCTGGATGCTGTCGAAGTATAACGGAAGCGGCAAAAAGCTTGCGGATCTCGTAAACTACATCATACTTCTTTCCGCAGCGATACTGATGATGATATTCTCTGTATTGCTTATGAGAGGCAGTGAAGACAGAAAGTGGCAGAGCCTTTCTGTAATGTATGTGTTCTCATTCGTGTGCATAAATTTCGGTATAATTATATCGGTAAACGGCTATGCTAAGGGCGAGCAGATGCTTACATTCCTTACTATGGAATTATTCGTTGTATGTCTGCTTGTGTGGAGACCGATATGGGGATTTATTGTCCTTACAACTTCATACCTCATATTCTATTACAGGATCAGCGGAATGATAGACCTCAGCACAGTAGGAAAATTCACTGGCGTTGTGGACTTCTCAACAGTTGAGACTGGTCTCGGTGACGGTATCAAGATCAACGGATTTACAATGTGGCTTTCAACTCTTCTGTTCTGTATAGCAAACTATAATAAAACTTTGTCTCAGGCGCAGAAGGACGAAAATCTTGAGGAAATGAATACGTATCTCAGCCGCATATCTGTTGAGGATGAACTTACCGGAATTCACAATATGGTGTATTTCCGCAGTGAGGCAGAGAAGCTGCTGAATTATGTTAAGACCGATAAGGAAAGGGTAATTTTCCTGTTCTTTGATATTGAGAATTTTAAGTCGTATAATGATAAGTATGGTTTCTACGCCGGAAATGAACTCCTTATCAAATTCGCGCATGAGATCAATAACAGCTTTAAGGGCTCGCTTGTTGCACGTTATTCTGATGACCACTTTGTGGTTCTGACACAGAGCGAAGGAAGTATGAATATAATTGAGATGCTTTCTGAGTCGATTCATCATCTTCAGGGAGAGGTACAGCTTTCGCTGAAATGCGGTGCGTATAAACCAATAGGAAACGAGAGCGATGTAAGTCATGCCTGCGATCGTGCAAGATTTGCCTGCAATAATATCAAAAAGCATTTCGGACGCAGTTTCTGTCTGTATGATAAAACTCTCGAAGAACGCTTCACACTCAAGCAGTACATCGTTAATAACATCGACAATGCTATTGAAAACGATTGTATCAAGGTTTATTACCAGCCTGTTGTATCAACTAAGGACGGCACTGTATGCGGCTTTGAAGCGCTTGCAAGATGGAAGGATCCTAATTACGGACTTCTTCCGCCGGCAATGTTCATTGAAGTTCTCGAAGAATACCGTCAGATACATAAACTTGATATGTGTATAATTGAAAATGTTTGCCGTGATTATCGTAATGCTGTTGACAATAATGAGCCTTTTGTACCGGTGTCGCTTAACTTCTCGCGTCTTGATTTTGAACTTTGCGATATAGTCGGCTATCTTGGAAAAATGGCAGATAAGTACAAAGTTCCGAAGTCTTACCTTGACGTTGAGATAACCGAGAGCGCACTTACTGAGCAGCAGAATTTCCTGCAAAATGCAACAAAGAAGCTGCATGAATCTGGTTACAGTATTTGGCTTGATGATTTCGGAAGCGGTTACTCATCGCTCAATGTCCTTAAGGACTATAATTTCGATGTTATGAAGATCGACATGAAGTTCCTTTCCGGATTTGATGATAACGCTAAAACCAAAACTATACTCAAAAATGTTGTTGATCTTACAAAGCAGCTTGGAATGAATTCACTTACCGAAGGAGTTGAAACAGCGGAGCAGTTCAAGTTCCTTGAATCTATCGGCTGTGACAAGGTTCAGGGATTTTATTTCAGTAAACCTCAGCCTTATGAAGAGATCAAGAAGCTGATAACTTCCGGTAAATTGAAGATGCCTCTGAAAGCATGATAACAACAACATATAAAAGCCCTGCTTATGTGTAATACCTATATGGAAGTTTATCTTGAGAAAGGGTTCCGCCAACAGCGGCGGTCCCCTTTGTCCTTCGGACATCTCCCCGCACTGCGGGGAGTCACCCTCAAACTCCCTTCCTAAAACTTTAGTCTTGTTTTTTTCGCAATGGTATAAGAACTAACAGAAAAATAAAAAACCGGAAGTTTGAATTACTTCCGGAATTTTTTATACCATTGCGAAAAAAACGAAATAAAAGTCTTTGGAAAGGGGACCGGGGTGACTCCCCACGGGGTGGGGAGATGTCTGCGAAGCAGACAGAGGGGACGGACCCGATTAGGGGGAACCTTTCCTCAGAAAGGTTTGCCCCGGTAAGTCACTGACAAAGCTGCTATATGAGTACAACACATACGCAGGGCTTTTATATGTTACTTATTAGCTGAATCATAGGCTTCGCGGATAGCGAGACAGAGTTGATCGGCGCAGGAAGTCGGGCGGCTTCCGCAGGTATTACCTTTAAGTTTAGCTTCGATCTCCTCAACGGTCATACCGTCAACGAGTTTGGATATGGCTTTAAGGTTGCCGTTACATCCTCCAATGAAAGAAACATTGGTGATAACATTGCCTTCGATATTGAATCTGATCTCCTGAGAGCATACCATTTTAGTTTTGTATTTGTAATCCATAATTATCTCCTGACATATTTTGATGAAAACTACTCACAAAAAAATTCCCGCTGAATATAATAAACTATACAAAGGAGGGATACATATGAAAGTAGTTGTGATAAAGAGTCCTAAGTTTATTTCCGGACTTCTCCGCGTAATTTTCAGGATCAAGAAAGAAGAATCCTGAACAAAACAGCTCCCGAAGAACGGGAGCTGAATTTTTTTGAAGCAAATGCGGTTCAGATACCGCAGTCTTCATAATCCTTCCAGCGCTCTGAATAGAGCTTATTGCTCCAGCTTCTGAACATTATATAAACGACAGAAGATATAGCGAGAAAGATCGCTGCAAGTAAAGGAAGTGAATCCTTGATGTATTTGGGTGAGTTGTATTGAGTATCTTTGCGGCTCATAATAATAATCCTTTATAATTACTGGTTGTCGGCTGGAGCATCAGCAGAAGTGCCGTTCATTTCAGCCATAAGTCTTGCGAGTTCGGCATCGACTTTAGCGTCGGCCTCGATTTTCTCGAAGGTATCGTTGAGATCGTTATCAGTACCTGCTATTTCTGAGAAAGCAGCAGCTTCAGCTTCCTTGCGCTCGATCTTTTCTTCCATTTTGTTGAATTTTTCGAGTGCTGAATTGCCATCGAAACCGCCGGCTGATTTAGCGAGGCTCTTCTGAGTATCAGCCATCTGTGAACGTGCGATAAGCATAGCCTGACGGCTCTTAGCTTCTTCGAGCTTAGACTTGAGGACTTCTACCTGATTGCCGATAGCTTCGGTCTGATCTGAGATAGACTCATACATCTGCTTGTAGTTAGCAACGTCCTCATCTGCTTTGACTTTCTTAGCCAGAGCTTGTTTAGCGAGGTCTTCCTTACCCTGAGAGAGAGCGGCCTTAGCCTTGTTTTCCCAGTTCTCAGACTGCTTCTGAGCTTCGAGGTATCTTTTTTCAGCGAGACGTTCGCTTGCCTTAGCCTTACCGTAATTCTGAGTAGCTTTAGTAAGCTCTGTCTGCATATCAATGATTATCTGCTTTACCATTTTTTCAGGATCTTCAGCTCTGTCGATAAGATCGTTGACATTGGATCTGAGCAGATCGCTTAATCTTCCAAAAATTCCCATTTTTCAAATCCTCCTGTAAATAAAATATATCATGTACGCCATTTACATCGGCGTTGATACCATTATAATTGATAATTGGCGATATGTCAATAATTATGACTGCGATTTCATCAAATTTTCATCGCTGTGAAATAATTATGAACACAGAAGTTATTTTGATTTATCGCTTTCGAGTTCATTTATATATTTTCCGAGTTCTTCGAGTGAGATGCCTTTTGTACCGAGAGGTTCATCGTCGTTATATCTGAGAAGCTTTTCACGAAGATCAAGCATTTTGCGTCTTCTGTCGAAAGCTTCAGCATTCATGACAATGAGGTCAGAAGATCCCTCCTTGACGAGCTTCAGAGGTTCTGATGTTATTTCACATAGTTTTACAAATAGTTCGTAGTTGTCGTTGAAGTCTTCTTGTTTGATAGAGATCATATTTTGTCAGCTCCTTTGATTTGTTTCAGGTGAATTCTTATGTTTTTCGCCTGATTTTGTTCCGCGTACGCTTATGCCTTCTGAGTAGTCATCGAGAAAATGGTGGTATTCACTGCCGGAATGATATGAGATCAGTTTTCTGAGATTGACATTTTCTGCGCTGCGGAAAATGTTCATATCAACAGCCGGATTGACTGTTCTCAGATCTTTAAGAAGGTCTTTTATCTCCTGACGCTTCGAGACTTTGGTTTCATTTGAAAGGTTTTCTGTCATGCGGCAGGCACAGCGTATGAATTCGAGACCATTGTATTCAGCCCAGCTGATGATGTCTTTTTCACGGACAAGATACAGCGGACGTATCAGCTGCATACCGGCATAATTCTCACTGTGAAGCTTCGGGAGCATGGTCTGCATCTGAGAGCCGTAGAGCATCCCCATAAGAATGGTCTCGACAACATCATCAAAGTGGTGTCCGAGGGCTATTTTATTGCATCCGAGTTCCTGCGCGGACTTGTAGAGCCAGCCTCGTCTCAGACGGGCACACAGAAAGCATGGGTTATTGTTTTCTTTTTCAATGGATGTGAAAATATTGGTGTCGAGTATCCTTGCTTCTATACCGAGAAGACTGAGATTGCTCTCTATCTTTTGACGGTTTTCGGGGGCATATCCGGGATCCATAACGAGAAATTCTACCTCAAACGGTATTTTGCTGAATCGCTGGAATCTTTTTATGCAAAGGGACATGAGCATTGAATCCTTGCCGCCGGAAATGCAGACGGCGATCTTGTCGCCGGGCTGGATCAGTTCGTATGTACTTATGCTCTTGTTGAAGCGTGACCATATCTGTTTGCCGAATTTACCGGCAATGGTCTCCTCAATGGGGTTCATCAAGCTTCCTCCTGGAACGTGGAAAATCAAAGCGGACTTATACTGTCTACTATATCATAATGCCTGTCAATGGCTTTGACACAAGCTTTGTAATCGCCGCTGAGTATACCTTCTGCTATTTTTTTGTGGCATTCAATGAGTTCCGGACGCAGTTCTTCGGGACACAGTGTCTGCATTTCGTCTATCCACTTTCTGTAAACATCGCTGACCGAGTCCATGATAGTGGTCATGAAACTGTTTTCGGTAGCATTTATCAGAGCATAGTGGAATTCCGTATCAGCCTGAACGAGGGAGTGTATATCATCGGCATCAAGCAGCTTTGCAAGTGACGAGGATATAGTATCCTGATGCTCTTTACTGCATCCGCTGGATATGATATAGCTGCAAACGGCTTTTTCCATATGTCTTCGGAATGTGCATATTTCAGCTTTGGTTGTATGCTTTAGCATAAGCATGATGTTGATAGTTTTAGTAAAGGTCTCAGAAACATGATCTGTAAGGTAAGTTCCTGAACCCTGACGGCATTCGACAAGACCGAGGTTTTCGAGAGTTCTCAGAGCTTCGCGTATGGAATTCCTGCTGATTCCGAGCCTTTCGGAAAAGCTCCTTTCTGTTGGCAGCTGATCGCCGTTTTTGATCATACCGCTTTCGATCAGAGCGAAGATATAATCAATAGTTTTCTGGTATTCACTCTTATCCATGATTCCTCCATAGTGGGTGACTGCTGTTATTGCGGCAGTCAATGATTGATGTACAGAAATATACGGTATTGCTTGCGATTGTGTCGTAGTGCGGAAGGACCGCGGCTACATTACATTATACCACAAATGTCAACAATAGTAAAGAGATTTAGAAAAAATAACCTAAAATTAACAAAACAAAAAAGCGCCTGCAAGGGGAGGTAACCCCTTTTGCAGACGCTTTGCATTAACCGTTTTCTGAACCATCATAAAGAGTCCATTCTTCAAATGGATTCATCTGGTTGAACATAGCGATAGTGTTTTTCTGGGAAGTATAGAGCTTCAGCATATCTTCCTTGAATTTAAGCTGTTCCTCGGTAATGCGCGGCATTGAATCCTGAACATCGAGAATATCGGTCTTATTGTAATATTTTCCGAAGAAATAAAGCTTTGTATTTAGCTCATCGGAATATTTCCTGTAAATGTCCCTGACAAAGCTATGAGTCAT
Source organism: uncultured Ruminococcus sp. (assembly GCA_900315755.1). GTDB lineage: Bacteria > Bacillota > Clostridia > Oscillospirales > Ruminococcaceae > Ruminococcus. The sequence goes on along the minus strand of ONAI01000010.1, from coordinate 9,364 downwards.
TTTGTGGTGGATGTGACCGTATTCGCCGTCAACGTTGTGAGTAACGATCAGATCCCAGTGCTTATAGCGGATTATTTTTTCGAGATCACGCTGGATACCTTCTCGGCTTCTGTCCCAGCTGTCCTTTTTGCCGAAGGTCTTATCTGGGTGAGCGAGGATGATACCGTCGTTTCCGCTTGCTTCGAGGACGTTATAGAACTCCTTTTTACGCTTTAAGTTGGTCTTATTTGTAATGACAACTACGAAATAACCTTTTTCCATAAGGTGAGCGCCGCCCCAGAGGATGTCGTCATCCGGATGAGCAACTATAAGCAGCTTTGAGGCGTTGTCGATGCCATGCTCCTGAAGTTCGCAGTCGGTTACCGGAGGTACTCGGAAGACGCTGTAACAGTAACCTGAGAGCGCTGTTGCAAAGAGCAGAAGTATTGCAAAAACTACGATGAATATTTTGGGTTTAGTTGATTTTGACATATGTCATCACTCCTGAAGGTGTAAAAAATCGAGAAAAGTCTCACAAAAGTATTTTATCACATTTTGGGCAGTGATGTCAATAGTACAAAGGGAAAGCCCCCGTGCCGAAGAGGTTATAACACGGGGACTATGATTTCGATAATGATATTAATGCGGGACTGTCCGCAGTTCGCGGTTGCAGTGCCGATATATCAAGCATATGCGGATAGACAATATACATACACGTTCATTGTGCTGACGGGTACTTATTTCATATGCCTTCCGTTAATACTATTTTATCACTATTTCCATAAAAATCAAGAGGTTTGTAGAAAAGTTTAAGAAAAGTTCATAATTTCGATATATGAATAAAAGCATTAAAGTCTCCCGCATAGTTCGGGAGACTTTAATGCTTGCGCCTTATTTTACCATATTTTCGTTTACAGGGAAGGTGAAATAGGTGACGGGGAAGGGTTCATTATGAAGAGTGAAATGCCACCATTCTTCATTAAGCGGCATAAAATTCTGCTTGGTCATTGCTTCTCGAAGAAGCATACGGTTGCTGTATTGCTTTTCTGTCACGCCTTTGAAATCCGGATGCGAGATCTTACCGAAGAAGTCGAAAGGACTTCCCATATCCAGCTCTTTACCGGTGTTCATATCCACGAGTGTGAGGTCTACGGTACTTCCGCGGCTGTGACTTGAAGTAGAAGCGATATAGTCTTCCTTTAGCAGTAAAGATTTGTCTATATCAGGATAAAAGATTTTCTTCATCCTTGTATCTGAGACATCTTCAGCCCATTTAACGAAGTGATCCACCGCTTTCTGCGGACGGTATGCATCGAATATTTTAAGCATATATCCTTTGTCTGAAAGATAATTGCTGACCTTTTTCAGTGCTGATGCAGCTTCGTTAGTCAGGAGTGCGACCGGCTGTTCGTAACCGTTTATTCTTTCGCCTACAAAATTGTAAGCTGAGTAATATCTTATATCGAATATAGCTTCCGGTATCACATCCGATAAGAGAGTGAATCCGGATGCAGTATTTTCTGATGCTTTGTTGTGGCCATCTGGACACTTGCATTCGATTCTGGAAACTCTTGCATAAGCTGCTGCGGCGATACCAGAAAGAGCGATCACAGCGACCGGTTTGATATTCATATTGATTCACCGAATGAGTCGTATTTGTTTATCTGACTATATTATAACACACTTTTCGTAAATTTCCATAGTTTGTGGTCAAATTTTACGAAAAGTTAACATAACATTTATCCGGAATGTGACTATGTGTGTAAAATGTGATTAATCTAATATATTATACCAAATTCCAGTCTTAAAGCGCATTATATTTTAATTTATATAAGCAAAATTTAAAATTTGGACTTTTTGTTATTTTTGATACGCCTTATTTGTGTAACCAACCAAAATTACTGATAAGAAAACAACTTTCATTGACAAAAGCTTAAAAATTTGCTATTATTAATATATACACAAAACAGAATATTTCAAAAGAATTAGCCATTAGTTTAAAAAAGAAAATAAGTCATAAATTTACTAATTATATTTAATAGTATTTCAATCAACTCTACAAACAATTCGGTAGAAGTATTCGGGGAATAGGTGTACAATAATAAAAAGCACTTATCTAAAAATGCTTAAAACGAAGGGGTGAAAGCACAAATGAACACTAATGATACTATTAATGCAGCACATACTATTGCAATCAGGGTACTTGAATCAAATCATTTCGTATCACCTGATGATACTGTTTGTGCTATCAGAACAAGATCCGGAAGAGTGTTTACAGGTGTAAGCCGTCCCAATGCACCGGGTGTAATGGGAGTACACGCTGAAGTCGAAGCTGTTCAGAGTATGCTTGATGCAGGAGAGAGTATTATTGATGAACTCGTGCTTATAGCTACTCAGACAAGAATGCAGATGCTGCCGTGTAATAATTGTATCGGCTATATTCTTTCGCTGCATCCGGAAAACGCTAACTGTGTACTGCTGATGCCTGACAGAATGATAAGGATCACTGATGTTGGGATGTTTGCTTCAAATCCGGGAGCTGTTCCTGAACCGCCTATGATGCGCGGAGGAAATAACGGTCCGGTGATAATGGGCAATGGCTTCAACAGAGCACCAGCACAGCCGGTAACTCCACAGCCGGTAACTCCACCGCCGGTAAATCAGCCGGCAGCACCTCCGCCTCCGGCAAATCCACTGCCGAAGGCTCAGCCGCAGCCAGCTGCTCAGCAGGTCGATGATGAAGACGAAGAGGAAGTTGTAACTGCAACAAGTAATAATTCGAGCAGCGATCTCCTGAAAAACAGAGTGAATAGTCTGTTGAGAGCTGCTTCAGACGATGACGAAGAGATCGAACGGATAACATCCAAGAAAAAAAGATTTGGCTTTTTCAATAAATAAGCTATGAAAGGAAGAAATTAACATGAATGGTTCTAAGAAAATATCGGCTTTGAGTGTTGCGCTCATAATACAGCTTGTGCTTATGATCGTACTTTCAACTATAATGACAGCAACTATTACAAAAACTACAAAGAAAAATGCTATCGAACATATGCAGACCATTACTGATGAGCGTGCTTCTATCATTCTCAACTATGTTGAAAACGCTGAAAAAACGCTTACATATTTCAGTGAAGGTTATGAGGTAAAGAAGCTTCTTGAAAGGCAGAATGCGCTCGGACAGTCTACTGATATTCTCAGTGATTCCGGCAGCAGCGAACTGATCGCAGCAGCTCAGGCTTACACTGAGACTTTCTCCGGTGAGATAGATAACCTTGAAGGTCTTTGGATCGGTTCGTGGGAAACTCACTGTCTCACTCATACAAATCCTAAGACAGTCGGCATGACCACAAGACCTAAGGACACTAAGGAAAAGGAACTCAAGCAGCTTCAGGATGCTATGCTTGAAGCAGGCAATGACGTTTATAATACCGGTATGATACTTTCACCGGCTACAAGCAAGCAGATTGTATCAATGTATAAGGCTGTATATAACGATGCAGGCGAGCCTATCGGATTCGTTGGTCTTGGTATTTACACCGACCAGCTTATCAATAAACTCAATTCGCTTTCTATCAAGGGAATCGAAAGCTCCTCTTACAGCATGGTTAGTGTTAATGATGGAAGATACGTCTTTAACGATGACAAGGAGCTTATGTATAAGCCTGCCGAGAATCAGGATATACAGGAGATCTGTGCGAAATACGCAGGTACAAAACAAGCTGAGGACGGCGATTTCGAGTACAAGAAGGACGGCAAGAAGTACGTATCCATTTACTCATATATTCCTGAGTACGGCTGGCTGCTCATGCTCGATGATACAAGAGAAGAAGTTTATTCACTTACCTATGACCTCAGAGTTTACATGATAATCTTCGCTATCATCCTCATCGGTCTCATGATAGTATTCAGCTTCATCACAAGAAAGCAGCAGAAGGTAAGTCAGAAGCTCGCTTCCACTATCGTTAAGAACAACAAGACCAAGGAATCGCTTTATACTGCTATGTTCAAGGATGTTCTTACAGATGTAAACAACCGTATCTCGTTCTCAATGGACGCAGATGAAATGAAGGTAAGCAGCGATTCACCTTACTTCTTCGCAATGTTCAACATCGCTGATTTCAGCGGAGTAAACTCACAGTACGGAAACGATATAGGCGACTGGCTGCTCGTTAGAACAGTGGATCAGCTGAAGCAGTCTGTAAGAGGCGGAAAGATCTATCGTACAGGTTCTGATGAATTTGTAATTGCTATCAAGGGCGATAACAAGTCGGTTACTAAGGAATCCGTAATGGATATGGTCAATGAAGCAATGGATAAGCTCAACTCCAAGCAGAGCACTCCTGTTGGAAAGCATACATTCGAGTTCAAGGCTGCTATCGTTAAGAAGTCAACTAAGATAAACGGTTCAGTTATCACAGTTCTGAAGGATATGGTTAACAAGTATAACGGTCAGGTCGGATATGCTGATATAGACGGCAAATGATCCTGAAAACCGAATAATAAAGAAGCCGGTTTGCAATAAACCGGCTTTTTTACTTGAATTAAGCTTTTCAGAGACAGGGAAGAAAATGCGGATTTCTTGACATAATCTTGATTTTATTCTATAATATTATAAGACATCATTCATGATACAGGGAGGAATTTGATTTGAGCAACAAAATTCTTATTATTGAGGACGATGTTGGCATCAACGATATGCTGATGATACTCCTCAGGCAGAACGGATATAATACTATTAGCGCATATTCGGGTACAGAGGGGCTTCTCGTAAACGGCAGCGGCATTGACCTGATACTTCTTGATCTCATGCTTCCGGGGAAAAGCGGTGAGGAAGTTATCGGTGAACTTAAAGCAAAGTACAATGTGCCGGTTATAGTAATAAGTGCTGTTCATGAGGTAGGCAAGAAGGTGGAACTTTTTGAACTCGGTGCGGATGATTATGTAACGAAGCCGTTCAATAACGATGAACTTCTTGCACGAATTGCCGCAAGACTAAGGAAATCCAATGAACGTGCAGCTGCCGAGCAGCTTACATATAAGAATCTTGTGCTGAATAAAAACGATTTCAGCATAACAGTGAAAGGACGCGATTTAGAACTTTCAAAGCATGAGTTCGCACTGTTGAGGCTTCTCATGGATAATCCCGACCGTACCTGCACTAAGAGCATGATCTACGATATTGTATGGGACTATGAGAATTCAGCCGATGATAATACTCTGAACGTTCATATAAGCAAGCTTCGCAAAAAGCTCAAGGAATTGGATCCGGACGAGGAATATATCGAAACAGTTTGGGGTATAGGCTATCGTCTGAAAAAGCTTTCATAAAGTTTTTAGGAATATTTAAGAATTAGTTTAAGTGTTTTTTTATGATTAGATGTTATAATGTGACTATAAACTGAAAACTATGCAAAGGAGAGTCACGTTATATGCGCGAGATCGTAGTCAAAACCAATAAGCTTACCAAAAAGTATAAGAACTACACAGCGCTTGATGCAGCTGATATGACCGTTTACCGCGAGGATATATATGGACTTATCGGTCGTAACGGAGCAGGTAAGACAACTATAATGAAATTGCTGACCGGTCTGACCTACAAGACAAGCGGAGAATTTGAGCTGTTCGGCAAGACAGGTGCGGAAGCGGCAAATGAAGTGAAGAGAATAGGCTCACTTATCGAGAATCCTGCATTTTTCGGTAATCTTACAGCCTATCAGAATCTTTGCTACTATTCCTGCCAGAAGGGGATCACTGACCGCGGTCAGATCAACGAGGCACTTGAAATGGTCGGGCTGACAGAGAATAAGAATAAAAAATACAAGAAGTTCTCGCTTGGAATGAAGCAGCGTCTCGGAATTGCCTTTGCAATGCTCGATGCGCCCGATCTTATGATACTTGATGAGCCGATCAACGGACTTGATCCGATCGCAATAAGCGAGCTCAGAACGACATTCAGAAAGCTGAATACAGAGCGCGGTATTACGCTTATCATTTCGAGCCACATTCTTTCGGAACTCTATGCTGTTGCGAACCGCTTCCTTTTCATCGACAATGGAAAGGTGATAAAAGAGGCAACAAAACAGGAGCTTGATCTTGAATGCAGCAGATGTATCGTTCTGAGATGATAGATAACAGGGAACTCAGGATCTACGAGGAAAATGTAAGACCGGATATTGTAAACCGCACACTCATCGAAAATAATGTTGATGTATGGGAAATATTTGAATCCGGCGTTTCGCTTGAGGATTACTTCAAGAAACTTGTAGGGGAGGGTTCGTGATGATAAATATATGCAGATCTGATCTTTATAGGTTGGTAAGAGGAAAGTCGATATACATAATAATTCTGGTAACGGCGTTTTTTATGGCAATTTCGCTTTTTCAGGTCGCACCCGGAATGATATTGAATATCGGTTTCGGTCACAGTGACGCAACAAAAGTATTGTCGGCTATACCGGCAGAAGAGTACAATGATATGAGCCTTTATTCGATCCGCAAGTATATGCTCGATCAAAGCGAATACTGTCTTGAAAGGGATTACTTTTCACAGAATATGAACCTTTACTATGCCTTTGTAGTTCTGGCATTCGTGATAATAACATCTGATTTTTCAGCAGGAAGCGTTAAGAATACACTTTCCTCAGCGATAAGCCGAAACAGATATTATTTTTCAAAGGTAGGCTTCACATTGTTTGCCTGTGCTGCTTTCACACTTTTGAGTGATCTTGCATTTCATGCAGCGGGTGTCTTTTTTAACGGAAAAAGCTGCCTTACACTTAATGAGACATTTGAAGTGTATATGTATCAGTTCCCTATAATCATGTCTCTTGCAGGAATAGTCTGCGGATTGGCTTTTATATGCCGGAAAGCATCTTTTTATAATGGACTGGCTATACCATTTATACTCATTTGTCAGCTGGTGTTTGCACTTTATGGCTCGCTGGCAAAAGTGGATGATAAGTATGCGGAATATGAGCTTTCATCATCAATGTATAATGTTCTGCATGAGCCTTCAGATACATATCTTTACAGATTATATTTGCTGTGCTTCGTGATTTTTGCATTCTTTACCACTATCAGCTATTTCTCATTTAAAAATGCTGAGATAAGATAACTTTTTATCAGGAGGAACAGATTTTGCTGAAACTAACTATTATACTCGCAGTGGCTGTGTGCATACTTCTGTTCCTCTGCTTTGTTCATATGAAAGAGCTCAGAAGTATCATCGTACAAATGCGCGATGTAAGCCACAAGGATACTAATGTGCTTCTTCATTCTCAGAGAGGCGCTGAGAAAAAACTGATCAATGAGATAAACTCTCTTCTTAAGGAAACACGTACCATAAGAGCTGAGTATAAGCAGAAAAACCATACACTTGAACAGATGATGACTAATATTTCTCATGATCTGCGTACTCCGCTTACATCAGCTATGGGATATATTGATCTCATACGCAACAGCAATATCTCGGAAGAGGAGAAAAAACGTGAACTTGAGATTATTCAAAAAAGACTGATCAGACTGGAAGAGCTTATAAACTCTTTCTTTGAACTTTCACAGATAGTTTCAAGCGAAAAAAAGCCTCAGCTTTCTGAAATTGATCTCATCGGCGTTCTCGAAGAGTCGATAGTGCATTACTATGATGACTATTCATGCCGCGGCAGAAAGGTTATATTCAACTGTGATAAGCACAGACTTAAAATTGCCTCAAACCGCAATATGCTCATGCGTATTTTTGATAATCTTATTGGCAACGCTCTTAAACACAGCGAGGGTGATCTTTCAATAAGCGTTATTGATTCGGATTCTATCAGGATAGTTTTCGAGAATACTCTCGGCTCTGAGGAAATCAGTATAGACCATGTTTTCGATGAGTTCTATACAACTGATATTTCACGTACCAAGGGAAATACCGGCCTTGGACTCGCAATCGCAAAACAGTTTACCGAACTCCTCGGCGGAAGTATTACTGCTTCTATCGAAGGAGATAAATTTGTTATGAGTCTCGTTTTCCCTGAGTGACATCAGTTTGCTTTAGTTATATCTATTATTTTATTTCTTCGCTATTGATTTTTCGTAGCTCTTGTGATATAATATTATAGTAATTTGTGCAGTGGTATCGAAGTGGTCATAACGGACATGACTCGAAACATAGTCGTTTCTGAGCTTGCCGCACTTTGATTTATCCCTGTTCTGCGTGGTTTCAGCGTTGTCTGTGATTGCGTTTGCAATTGGCTTTCTCGCAGTTTTCTCGCAGTTTTATAGTTAAATTAAATACGCAGTGGTATCGAAGTGGTCATAACGGACATGACTCGAAATCATGATGCCCCTTGAGGGACGTGGGTTCGAATCCCACCCACTGCGCCAAGCCAAATGCGGAGTATTCCGCGTAGTTCCGCCTTTTCGAGAGGCGGAACTTTTTTATTAGGTGGTGTTTTTATGCAGCTTAATTTAGATTTAGACGGAATTGAATTTCGCTTTCGTATCACAAAGTATGAGAAGAGTAATTCTGAAAACCTTTATAAACTTTATGATCAGTGGTGTATTGTTGAATTATCCTTACGCTCTGGAAGCTGGCTTAACTATCAAATATCATCCGAGGTTTTATTATCATACGAAGTTGAGGAAATCCGAGATAAGATATCCGATTTTCTCGAAGATAAAATACAGCTTCAGGAGGAATTGGGATTTGTCGAGCCTGATTTGACATTTATTATAAATCCTAAAGTAGATATTGATCTTCAAATACATTTTTGGGACGAAGGCTTAACAGCTAATTACTTATCTCTTTGCTTTGACAGAAATAATTTAGAATGTTTGTTAGTTTATCTGCGATATATCACAAAGGAAATTCAAACAGATGATGAAATGTTGCAAAAATTGATTGCAGATAATGTTATCCGGATTTGATGATATTATTCTAATGCTTTAGCTATCGCCTCCGCACTCAGCTTCTTGCTTTCGCTGTCCACATGGCTGTACACGTTGCTCGTTGTACCTATGTCGCTGTGACCGAGCCACTCCTGTATCAGCTTCATCTGCACTCCGTTTGCAAGGAGCAAGCTGGCACAACTGTGCCGCAGGTCATGGAAGCGTATCTTCCGCAGACCGTTCTTACGAAGCACTATGGGGAAGTGGTCTGACACATAGTTGGGACGTATCAGCTCTCCCACAGCGTCCACGCAGATATAGTCCTCGTACTTCTTGCAGTAGCCTCTGCCGAATGCCTTCTTCATCTCAGCCTGATGCTCACGCTCGGCGATGAGCGCCTGCTCGACTACTGGTATCAGCGGAAGCGTTCTGTACGACGACTTCGTTTTCATTACATCGTAGCCTGCAACTCCGTCCTCGTCCTGCAAGACCTTGTGCTTGATGCTTATGGTCTT
>ONAI01000013.1 GCA_900315755.1 uncultured Ruminococcus sp. | reverse complement strand
TTTATTATAATCAAAAGGAGTTTTTCTTTCAAGCCTTATAGCTTTAAGCTATTTTGAACCCCCAGTCAAACTGGGGGTTTTCTAATTATAAACAAAAAAACGGGACGCTTAACGTCCCGTTTCAATTATCCGACTTATTTCTCTTCTGACTTGTCCTTGATAGATGAAGCTGTGATATAAGAACCAGCAATGAAGATCACTAAGAAGAGGATCCAGAAGATAAGCGACCATGTAGGTCCGCCCTTTATCTTGAGATCGCCTTTATACTCGTCCTTGATGTTGCCCTTGAGGTAAAGTGCCTCGATGAAGAGGAAGAGTCTTCCTAATAAAAGGAATATTGCAGAAGCACCTAAGCTGAGAACTGAAAGGTGATACTTCTTTGAGATGTACATAAGAGCGAAGCCTGCAATACCTGCAATACCACCGATAGTAACAACTACTTCAATGAACTTTACGAAAGAAGTAAAGCCGTTATCAGCGTAGTTATCCTTGACCTTGTCATCGTTTGAATCATCAACGACCTGTGAGAAGCAAGTTCTTGACCAGTCGCCGTCCTTGCCGTACTTGATCTTCATGAAGTTTGTGTGATAAGTTCCGATAACGCCCATAAGAACATAGAACACCATAAGGAGCGGAATGATCTTAACCATCGGGAACTTGAACTTATCGCCGCCGATGCTGAACGCCTTATCAGCAACGTTGTCGATAGAAGCAGTAGCAGCAGCTACTGTTGCTGTTGGATTCGGAGCTGCATTCTGTGCTGGCTTAACCGACTGCTCAGCAGCCTTTGCAGCTTCATTTGCAGCACCGCAATTCGGGCAATGAGCCGCTGTGTCTGGAATCTCTTTTCCACAATTCTTGCAAAACATGATTTTTTCCTCACTTTTCTATAATTTTTCGTATGATTCCGGCTTAACACCTGCCGGACCGGTTATATCTCAGCATTTCGCTGCAATATACTTCATTTTATCTTCCCGATGACTGTTTTCAGCTCCTCAGCAAGCTTTTCAGCTGCGATCATCTGAGTTTTCCGGGAAGGATGCCAGTCTGCACCATAGCCATCGCTGTGTTTCTGCTCAGGCAATTCAAAGAAAACGATCCTGTTATCACCTGTAAGGTCGGTATACTCCCCAACTGTCTTGGCGATAACGGAATACACATCAGGATAGCCCATAGCACCGTGTGTGCAAACGATATAAGCATCGGGATTCTTCTGTCTGACAACTCCGAGGAAATCCATATAAGCTTTAGAGAATTCCTCAGACCTCGTTCTCGGATCATTTACTATATACGAAGCATCGTTAGTACCAAGATTCAGCACAACTATATCGCTTGCTGCGCTGCTGAAGTCCCAAGCGCCTGCATAAGACGGCAGTGAGCCGATATTATCATAATACGGCGGAACGAGCGAATTCGCCATACGGCTGCCGTCCGGTGAATAACCGGAGTATATACCGTGGCCGCTGTAACTAACTGCACTGTAATCAGCGCCGAGTTTTTCCGCTGCAATATAAGCATACGACTTCATAAAATTCTCAGTTGCCGTTGTGAACGGTTCATACTGAGAATCAGCCTCAACACCATAACCGCAGGTAATCGAATCACCTATGAACTCAATTCTGACATCTTTCTTGTTTGTAGGCGATACGGCATCATCATTGTAAGTATCGGCTTCTATGCCGGAAACCCCTATCGCACCGTATATCGCCTCTGAAAGGTGTATTATCCTCACAGTTGCGCTGCGCGGCTCAGTACCGCTGAAAACAGTTACTCTTTCCGGCTCTCGTGAAACGAACGAATCGCGCACGACCTCACCGTCAACAAGTATCGCATAGCGCGGTCTCATATCGGGTTCGCTGTGCATATATTCATCGCCGCACAGAACGACCGAGGCTGAAGTTCCGCAGACATTGAATTCTGCCGCAGAACCGCTCTGTACAAGCCAGAGAGTATCGCCGTCGTAGAAATTTCTTCCGATGTAGCGTGTATTGTCCTCTGTTGCAGTGAACTTACGGGTGGTAATTACTTTATTATCCGCATTATTATCACCAATGATTATCAGATCGCTGCGATTTTCGCCTGCTCCCGTATCCTGATCCGCCTCAGAGGGCTTGGTGTTGAGAAGCATACTCGCACTATCGACATTGTATTGAACTTCGGCAGCTGATGTTGTCGCCAATACTGTTGCAGAGGCTGATACTGCCGCCATCGCGGTTATCAATCTCTTGTTCATGTCACTCCTCTTTTCTGATAAACATATATTTTATTATATATTATTCCAAATAAAAAGTCAATACCCTAATTGAATTTTTGAATAACTCAGCAAAAAATGAGTGTACGAGGACAATTTTCGCACACTCATTATAAATTATTGCAGAGTTCTGTCGATGTGCTCACAGCAGTGAACGAGCATATTCCATGTTCCGCTGTCGACCTTCCCGGACTGAGGGAGTCCGACTCTTTTCTGAAACTGCTTAATCGCATCGGTAGTGGCGTTATTGTAATCGCCGCATATTTCTACACACGGAGCATTTTCGTAGTGGTCGCCGATGTCATTGAGCATGGTCTGGATGATATATACGAGCTGTCCCTTGTCGCCGTCCTTGACTATATATTTCGCTGACGGAAAAACGTTATAGGCTGCCGGTGCAGCATCGAGATAGCTTCTGTATACCCTGACTATCTTGTTCCATGTTGCGGGATCTGTATTTCCGCTTTCCGGCAGACCGTACTCCCTCTGGAATGCTCTTACCGCTATCGAAGTCTCCTTACCGTAAACGCCGTCCGGGATTATCTGCGGTATCTTACTGTTATTAAGCGATATGGCGTAGAGGTATTTCTGGAGCTCCATGATGTGCTGCCGGCGCTGTGCATTAGTATAAGCCATTATTCTCTCCTTCTCTGGTTATTCGCTGGTTATCGTATATCCCGGATTCTGGTATGGACGCTTATCGAAGCCGTATTTCAGATCCGAATATATCTCGGCTATCTTATCCCATGTAACAGCGCCGATAAGACCGGATGGATTTATCCCGAACTGCTTCTGGAATTCTATGACCGAGCGCTTTGTAACAGGTCCGAAATACCCGGTATTATTTACCGCCGGTATGTTTGGATAGGTACGGTTTATAAGCGTGAGATACTCCTGTATTATCCGCACGGATTCTCCGGAATCGCCCTCCCTCAGAACTGTTCCGGGATAGAGCGCAACTGCGGTATACTTCGGCGGTACTGATTCCACAATGCCCTGATAAGCGCGGTAGAGGTCGTTCCTTGTGGCACGGTCGACTTCTCCTGTCTGCGGAAGTCCGAACACTCTCTGGAAGGACTTAACTGATCGTTCGGTATTCTCCCCGAAATATCCCGTTATCTCTACCGGCTGCACTGCTTCGTAATAAGCGCCTATAACAGCAAGGTAGTATTGCAGCATACTCACCTCGATACTTTGCATACCTATCTTCAGATCCTCGCTATACTTATTCTCGATCTCCTCGTACCTTACTCCCTCGGAATCAAGCTCGGCTATCCTCTTGACGCTGGTGTAGATATAGGCTATCCTGTACCATGTCGCACTGTCAACGACACCGTTCGGATCAAGTCCGAATACTTCCTGAAACTTAGTTACAGCGGATTCAGTCGCAGCATCGAAAATACCGTCTGCTGCCGGGATCTTGGGTATTGCAGGATAGTTTCCGGATATTCTGTTCAGGTGTATCTGCAATGTCCTTACATCATTCCCTGCCAATCCGAGTTTCAGTTCTATGCCCGGATAAGAGGGCATTGCAGTTTTTACGGGTGCGTTTTTCACAATATCAATATCATCTCCGTAGTAGTATTGCAGTATCTCATATGGAGTAAGTCCCTGATTCGCAAGTGTGACAGTCCCCCACTGGGAAAGCCCTGAACAGGTAACGGTAGTACCGTTGCAGAACGCTGTAAACAGAGGCTCTACCGCACCTTGTCTGCTGACGTAATCATTGAACAGTTCATCCACAAGATAGCTTATGTTCTGGAAATATTCCCTGCCGTTTATGAATTTCTGATCGTACTGAGTTGTTGCAGTTATATCGAAATCATAGCCCCTCGCCCTGTACCACTCGGTATATATCCTGTTGAGCGCAAATGATGTTATGGCGTAGATATTCGCACGGAGCGCGCTTTCCGGCCATGTGGGGAATATCTCACTTGATGCTACGTTCTTGACGTATGAAGCAAAGTCTACCGTTACATTCGGCGCTGATGAATCGGGAGTTCCGAGATGCACGGTGATAGTTTCTGGTATAAATGGAGTTCCGCTAAGCATATCTCAGCCTCCTTGATTATATCCGCCGCGGTAATCCGGCTCCTGATTGAAATAGGTAACTGTCTCGTCTCTCGGATCCATCATAAGCGGTACCGGTATCATGTTGAAATTCTGTATGGACGTTATCCCCGAAAATACCGGCACATCTACGCTTCTCGCATTGAAAAAGCCTTCAGCCGTGACGCTTACATCAAAGAGGTTATAAGGTCTTTTTTCGGTATCAGGCGACTGAGAAAGCGAAAGCGCAGGTACAGGCACTTCAAATCTGGATGTTGTACCGTTCTGATCGGTAACTCCGGATGCTATTATCATCCGGTTTCCGGCGACTATCGCTGATATAAGCACAGTCGCACCGGCAATCGCCTGCGATTCATCGCCTGTGCGTACATTCACTATAACATAACCGACAGAATCTCCAAGACTTTCTTCCGAAACATACTCCGGCGGTGTATTATCATTCGTTTCAGACATTCCGTAATCAGTATTGAGTTCGGAAAGATCCGGCTCAGGATAGCGTACATTGAAATCCTCGGCGGAATCCTCTTCTTCATCGTCAATATCGTCTGAATACGCTGTGTCATCCGGCAGCTGCATTATGTATTCTTCCGGAGCTTCGGTCTCATTGGCTTCTTCCGCAGTATCGCTTTGATCTGATTTGTCCGGTTCGTTCTGCACCGGAGCATTCCTGCTGTAAAGATCCATTATTTCCCGCTTGTATCTTTCAGCCTGAGACTCAAGATCGTCTCTTTTCATAGTTATCGCCTCCCTGCAAATATTGTATGTGCAGTTCACGGACAATATAACTTGCATATTTTTACCCGGACAGAATTATTTACATTTTATCGTTGATTTTATCCAAAAAATATGTTATAATTCATAATATAGTATGATTTGTAGTTTCGGAGGTGAGATCATTGCTGAAAGACATTATCCAGATGAGTTATATCATAGTCGTTGCAGATGTTACTCTGGTGGTATTTATATTGTTCAATTCAACCATTAACAGCAAAAGAAAAGCACCTTTCCTTATCGCCTGCGTGATCTCATTCCTGATGCTTTCCGCAAATATAATCGGCGAGGTCTGCCGCGGAAAAACTGAATTTATACCGCTTATGAAATTCTCATATGCTGTTAGCTATTCGATAAGCGGTCCGGTAATAATCCCTTTCATCTACCTCGCTAACATTTTCGGTAACAGAATTAAGCTTACAATACGTATTCTCGCTCTATTCAATACTGTTCTATGCTTTATAAGCATATTCAACGGTGCTGTCTTTTACGTAAACGATGACGGCTATTTCACGTTAGGTCCTCTCGCTGCGATACCTTATTTCCTCAGCGGCATTTACCTTTTTATACTGCTTGCATCCTCTGTAAGCAAATACCGTCTCGGATTCAGGGATGAGAGTATATTCATATTTGTACTAAGTTTATCTGTTATAGCGGCAGTTCTGCTCAACACTCTTTATAAATTCAAATTCCTCGTAAGCGGTATGGCTGTTCTGTGCTCGGTATTCTACTACCTGTTCTTTATAACGCAGACACTCACAAGAGACGCCCTCACGAACGCGCTTAACAGACATTCCTTCTACAAGGATATTCAGGATCTCCAAAAGCATCAGATGATAGTTATATCTATGGATCTCAACGGTCTGAAACAGATCAACGACACTCTCGGTCACGATGAGGGCGATAAGGCTATACTTACAGTTGCTGAAACAGCTATGAGTATTCTTCCGATGAAGTGCAGATTCTACCGTCTTGGCGGAGACGAATTTGAGATACTCTGTCCTGATACTACCAAAGAAACTGCAGAGCAAATAATCGCGGAACTGAAACTCAGCGTCGAAGCAAAGTCTTACAGTATCGCAGCCGGATACGGCGAGTATAAGAAGGGCATGGACTTCGATGAAGTATTAAAGCAGGTCGATGCAATCATGTATGAGGACAAAAGCCGTATGAAAGCAGCTGCTAAGCTGAAATTATAGTCAGGAATATAAAAAACCGGAAGCCCAGCTTCCGGTTTAACTTTTATGTCAGTTTTTGTACCATTCAGATTCTACCGCCACAGGTGCAGCTTTTATGAGCTTTTCCTTCGGGATAGCGCAGAATATATCAGCAAGCTGCTTATCAAGCTGAGTTCCGGCGACTTCTTGGATTATTCTAATTGCGTCCTCATGAGTTCTCGGATCTTTGTATGAACGCCGCATAGTGATCGCCGAATAAGTATCAGCTATCGCTATTATCTTTGCCGGCAGAGGTATCTCGCTGTCGCTGAGACCATAATAGCCCTTGCCGTCTACACGCTCATGATGATATAATATCCACGGCATGATGTTCTTGAAGGACGTCAGCGGAGAGAGTATCTTAACTCCTATCTCCGGATGCTTCCGCATTATGACCCATTCCTGATCTGTAAGCTTTGCCGGCTTGTTGAGGATGCTTTCAGGCACTCCGAGTTTTCCGACATCGTGCATAAGAGCGGCATATTCAAGGCTTACACTGTTAATATCACGTTTAAGATGCACCGGTATATACTCAAAGAAGAGCATAGTAAGGTTCTGAACATGACGGCTGTGTCCGTCAAGGTTAGGATCTCTCGCATCAATAACGCCGATGAGTACCTCAGCCACGTCAATACTTCTTTCCTTGACGAGTCCGATTATCCTGAGGACAATAAATATCATAATCGAAACAAAGACCGCTCCGCCAAACATTATGCAAGCCATCAGCAGATCAGCCTTCTGCATCAGGAAGATCCCGATATAACCGATAAGGAAGAACGTTATCAGGAACAGTGCTACCTTTTTCCAGATATGTATCCTCTTGCCGCTGCCTGACGTAAGAACGTCCTTCATTCCGTGAAGGAACTCGATATACCTGACAAGATTCACGACCATTTGTGCTATTCCGAGTATAAGAAGCACGTTTATAATGATTTCCATAATTCCAGTTTTCTCCATCCGATGAAATCAATACATTACTATTTGATTATACCACATTTCATTTTGGATTTCAACATATAACGCTAAATTTTCTCTTTTTTTCCAATATCCAGCTGACGCTTTTCCATATTTTTCCAGTTGATAAAGGCGTAAATATCGTTTACAAGGAATACCGCAAAGCATATCATTACCGACGCATAGCGTATCTCTTCAAGTGCCGCAAGCAGCCACAGTACGATCAGCACTATATCGTTGAACGCATAAGCAAGCGAAAAATACGGGCTTCTGCGCTCTGTGAGGTATACCGCGATAAAGCTGGTAGTCACCGAAAACGTGCTCGGTATCATATTTGAAGTCCCGAGCCATTTCAGAAGGTACATGGACACGACCGTGACCGCAGCGCTCAGACCTGCCATGAGCAGAAGCTCATTCCTTCCGACCTTCCTGACAGTGACTTCCGAACGATTCCCCTTGAACGGACTTCTCACCCATGAGATAAAAGCGAGCAGTGCCATAGGTCCGGTCATACCGAGATAGGTCAGCATCTCACCGTAGTACCTGAATGTATAGGAAATATAGCCGTAGAACAGAGCAAATACGACTGCAAGAAGAGGTCCGATGAAATGTCCCTTTGCCGAAAATATCAGCGAGGTCATGCCTATAAGCGAGGCTGTAAGCGTCAGGACATCCGAGCCCTCAAACGCAAAATACGAACCTACTGTAACTGTCACAGAGCCTAACCATAATATCTTCTCAAATCGGCTGAAATAGCCGTTTATCCACTTTATCAAACGATCACTCCCACAAAAAAACAAGCACTCACAGAACATCTTCTATGACCTTACGATGCTCATGAATGCTTCTGCCCGGTGGCAGCCAGTTATTTACCGCTAAATTATACCACACATACCATAACTTGTCAAGACTTGAATTCTTTCCGCAGATGCGTTATAATGGTAATTGACTAAAAGAAAGGAATATAATCATGAACAAAAAAGAAACTGCCGAACTCAAAAAGAATTTTTCCGATAAAAGCGGATTTTTCATCATGGAAAGGATACTCACAGCCTTCGTTGACGCTGAAAAGAATCTCAGATACCAGAACATCAACTCCTGCCTTACGATGTCAGTTGAGGAACATGATGTATACGACGAAACACTGAAAAAAGTCCTGAACACCAACGTTGGCAAGTCCTTTGTGGAGTATGAGTTTCCAAATGAGGCTTACGACGAGGGCAAGCCGCAGGCTGTCCTCTATTCCCTGCTGAAATCCGAACTCAAGGACGAAACTGTCTGTGAGGACTACCTCAATCATA
This sequence comes from uncultured Ruminococcus sp., assembly GCA_900315755.1. Lineage (GTDB taxonomy): Bacteria > Bacillota > Clostridia > Oscillospirales > Ruminococcaceae > Ruminococcus. The sequence goes on along the minus strand of ONAI01000013.1, from coordinate 25,393 downwards.
TCGCCAATAACTTCGTTTACGAAGGTCCGTATGCGGTGATAACCGCTTTCTGCTGCTATACTATCCGCAAAAAAGACAAAAATGATGAATTCGCTGACGGCGAGGACGAGATATACAAGTACCTCCTCACAGCTATATGTCCCGTAAATACGAGCAGCGACGGCTTCATCTTCGATTCTTTCAACAACGAGATACTGAAAAAAGTGAACACTGAACTCATAATCAGCAAGGCTCCTTCGGACGGCTTCCTCTACCCTGTATTCAGCAACAGAAGCACCGATGTCAACCACGTTATGTATTACACAAAGTCCGCTAACAAACCGAATATATCGTTCATCAATGACGTTCTCGGATGCAATTTCGTGATGTCCGCCGAGAACGAAAAGGCAAGCTTCCAGAATATCCTCAAAAACGTTGTCGGTGATGACCTCGACTATATGCTCATCAAGACCGTCAATGAAAAGATACAGGAAGTCGTTGACGAGAACAAGGACGACACCGACAAGACCGTCATCGACAACACCGCTCTCAAGGACATCCTCACCGACATCGGTCTGCCGGAAGAGCGTGTCCAGATGATCGAGCCTGTTTACCAGAAGATATGCGGCGATGCACCTCTCACAGCATCCAATATTGTCGAATCCAAGACCGTGCTCACTTCCCCCGGCATAACGGTGAACATCAAGCCTTCTGCCGCTGACAAGGTACGTACAAGCGTTGTTGAGGGCAGAAGATGTCTGCTTATCGACATCGACGATCCGACTATCGAAATAAACGGACTTCCTGTAACCCTCAGCTGATCTGAGTATTCACATTACAAAAGGAGAATCATCATGGGAAAGTGGAAAGCTGCTGCTGCTAATATGCACTCGCTATGGGATAAATACTCAAAAATCAAGGTCACTGAGGTAAGATCAGTACATAAAAACCTGATATTCCGCACTCTCCCTGTCCTTTACAGATTCGTTCCAGAAGCTGAGAAGCTCTTTGAGCCACAGCTCGATATTATCATAGACCGCGCGTGTGCTCCCGACCGTCCCGGCGATTACGAAAAGGGTATGGGAAGACACTATTACTGCGGCTCAAATGCTGCCGGCAGAAAGCTTTCTCCCAAAGGCGGCTACTACAAAAACGGTATCAGCTTTTTCTCCAAAAGTGCAAGAACTATGCTCGAAGAAGACTACACTATGGCACTTACCCTGTGGAAAGCCGGCTTCGATACGCCTGCCGCCGAACATCTCGGACGCGCTCTCCATATGCTTGAGGACATCTGCTGTCTGCCTCATGCAACTCGTATGACCTACTATTCCTCAAAGAAAATGATACACGAATCCTACGAGGATCTCGCAAAAATGATGTATCCTGATAACGTCGATGAACAGGAGTTCAGTGAGGATGACCTGCACCTCTTCGACGACAGAAACTGCTTCGGCGATGTTCTCAACAAGATAGTCAAGGACGAGGCAAGTGAACCCATACAGCTGCTCACCGATCCCGTAACCTGCATCACAAACAGGATATACTCAGCCGAAAAGGCAGTTATTGCCTTTCTTTTCCGCTTCTTCGAGGATATGAGCAAGTCCCCTGATGAGGCTCACTATATCACTGAAGGTATGAAGTTCGATCTGTTCCGCGGCTGCCCTCCGCTGACCGCACGGATAACTCCTGAGGGTATCGAGTTTCTGGACGGCGGTCAGCCGTATACCTGCAAGTTTCTGTTTGCAGAAGACGCCTCAGTTTTCAGAGCGGCTCACCGTAAAAACGGGAGCTTCACATTCTCCCCTGTCAGCGACCAGCAAAAGGGACGAGCCCTCGTTATCAAGAAAAACAAGCTGAGAGCATTCAATCCGTTAAAAGATAAACTCTATACATATCCAATTAAATAATTAACACATCCCGCCCTGACTTAAATCAATTCATTTTCAAGTCAGGGCTATTCTATGCGTAATTTAAGCCCTGCAAAAGTTCATTTTTAGCTACTATGCATACGATATATTGCTGTATTTTGTATGAATCGGCTATTTTTTGCTAAGTTCACAAAATAATCTTTACAATTAGTTAATAATATGGTATGATATACACAAAGGTGTAAGTTTAAGTAAATTGTTTTATCTCATACGTTTTCTTATCACTTTTTTTACCAAAAGCCTTTACTTTTGCGTAATAATGTGTTAAAATGTAAAGTATAAAATCGTTTATTTTCTTACGCCATATGGCAGATTGGAGTTCAATATGATCGATAAAATCAAATCCGATAGCATGGATCTGCTCTTTGAAGCTATCCTCACACTTGAATCTGTTGATGACTGCTATAAGTTCTTCGACGACCTGTGTACAAGTATCGAGCTTAAATCCTTCGCTCAGCGCCTTCATGTCGCTAAGCTTCTCGATGAACACAGAGTCTATAACAGCATCGTTACTGAAACAGGTGCGAGCACCGCAACTATCAGCCGCGTGAACCGTTCCCTCAAAGACGGCAACGATGGCTACAATATTGTATTTGACAGACTCAAAAATAAGAATCTGCTAAAATAATTACAGAAAGGAAATGTTCCAATGAAAAAGTTTGATCTGCTTAAAAGATCGTTAGCCTGCCTCTCAACTGCGGCTATGCTCGTTACTGCGATCCCGGTAAATTCCGTGAACGCTGCCTACATCAACGAGAAAGAACCGAATAACTACGACAACTTCCAGGAAGCTCTTCAGCTTGCGCTATGCTTCTACGACGCTAATAAGTGCGGCGATAAGGTTGCAGAAGACGGTTATTACTCATGGCGAGGCAACTGCCACGTTAAGGATGCTGAGATCCCTCTCCAGCCGCTTAATCCTATGCCGGAGCTTTACGGCGAATCCCAGAATGACGGTTCTCAGAACGGCAAGGATCAGGATAAAAAAGAGGATAAACAGCCTATCGGTGAAGGTAAGGGTGACGGCGGTCTCAGCGAGGCTAAAGGTCTTTACGAAGGCGTTACAATGTCTGAGGAGTTCATCGAGAAGAACCGCAAATACCTCGATCCGGATGGTAACGGCACTCTCGATCTTACAGGCGGCTGGCACGATGCCGGCGACCACGTAAAGTTCGGTCTGCCGGGAACTTACTCCGCTTCAACAGTCGGCTGGGGCTACTATGAGTTCCGTCAGGACTACATTGACATGGGTCTCCAGAAGCATATTGAGGACGAAATGCGCTGGATCAACGACTACTTCATGAAGGCAACTTTCCTTGATGATGATGATAACGTTGTTGCTTACTGCTATCAGGTCGGTGAGGGTAACAACGACCATAACTACTGGTGCGCTCCTGAGCTTCAGGTCGATAACACTGTTGTTGCTTCATCAAGCTGTGCTGTTAAGAGACCTGCTTACTTCGCAACTGAAGAGATGCCAGCCCCTGACCAGTGTGCAGGTGCTTCCGCTTCTCTCGCTATAAACTACCTCAACTTCAAGGATACTGATCCCGGATATGCTGCTGAGAATCTCAAGTATGCAAAGGCACTCTATGAGTTCGCAGTCAAGACACATCAGGAAAAATGGGAGCCGGGTTCTGTTCCGGCATCACTCGTTCTCGGATACGACGGCGGTTTCTACCACTCAAGCTACGACTACGATGAGCTCTCATGGGCTGCTGTATGGCTCTACTATGCAGAGGTCGCTTTCGCTGAGGACAACGCTCCAAAGACTGTTGATAAAGTCAAAGAGGATGCTTACGATCACTACATCAAAGCTATCATCAGCGTTGATGAGGAAACAGAAAACGCTAAGGGCGCTCACCCTTACACAGGCTATATGAAGCGTATCATCACTGATACCGGCAACTGCTGGCAGAACATCTGGGTTCACTGCTGGGATACTGTATGGGGCGGCGTTTTCGCTAAGCTCGCTCCTATCACCAACACTGCCCGCGACTGGTACATCTTCCGTTATAACCTCGAATACTGGTCGGGCTGCACCAAGTCCGTTGACTGCTCCGATTGGGGCTATGAGCCTGTTCACGGTCATAAATACTTCGGTATGGACGATTTCCTCTGGAATACTCCTATGACCTGCGATCAGATCCCTGATCTCCCGGACAGCGATACAAGCAGCGACTTTATTGCCAAGTCACCTAAGGGCTGGGCTGTTGTTTCCGGTTACGGTTCTGCACGTTACAACACCGCTGCCGGTCTCTGTGCCTGCGTTTACGCTAAGACTACCGGCGATGAGACCTTCCTTCCATGGGCTAAGGCTCAGATGGAATACATCCTCGGAAATAACCCGATGGGCTACTCATACGAGGTAGGCTACGATAAGAGCTATGCTACTCAGCCTCACCACCGTTCATCACACTGCTCCGCTAAGCAGAGCCAGGAAAGTCAGATCAACCAGATCCACACTCTCTGGGGCGCTCTCGTAGGCGGTCCTGACCTCAAAGACTACCACCACGACGAAACTAAGGACTACATCTACAACGAAGTTACCGACGACTACAACGCAGGCTTCTGCGGCGACCTTGCAGGTCTTTACCACTTCTACGGTGCTAAGGGCAAGGAATACGAAAAACAGAATTACCTCAAGCCTGACTTTGATATGTCCAAGAACGCTTACGCAGGCTACGATCAGATCGACGAGGACGGCAATCCGATCCCGGTAGGTCTCTACGCTGCCGGCGGTAAGAATCAGGAACAGACAGGAAGCGTTCAGCTTAAAGTCGTTGTTTACAACAGAACTATTAATCCGCCAAGATTTGAAAGCAACCTCAAGGCAAGATATTACTTCAATATCAAGGAACTTGTCGATGCCGGCTACAAGCCTGAAGACTATATCTACTACCGTATCGACTACGATCAGGAAAAAGGCTACTCCAATAACAAGAATGAGGTCAAGTTCACGCCTCCTACAAAGTACGATGACAATGGTACTTACTACGTTGAAATGCAGTGGAAGGACTGTGACTTCTACGGAAGCCGTGTATTCCAGTTCGCTCTCGGCTACAAGCAGGATCTCCAAACCTATGAGGACGTAGAGTGGGATTCTTCAAACGATTACAGTTACTCCGACCTCGTTTCATTCGCTGATGTAAACGATGCTGCTGAGATCACTGATAAGATCACAGTTTATGCTGACGACAAGCTTATCTGGGGCGTTGAGCCAGACGGCACTACACCTGAACCAGACAGCACATCCGGCTCAGACAAGACAGTATGGGGCGATGCTAACTGCGACGGCGAAGTAAATATGTCCGATGTTGTACTTATCATGCAGGATTACCTCAATCCTAAGAAGTACGGCGTTAAGGGCACAAGCGCAGACAAGATCACTGCTAAGGGCGAGATCAATGCAGACGTTGAAAACAACGGCAACGGTCTTGATCTTAAGGATGCGCTTCTCGTACAGAAGTTCTCGATCAAGCTTATCGACGACCTTACACCTGCTAAAAAGAAGTAAAAGCTAATACAACAGCCATAAGGAATCACATCCTTATGGCTGTTTTTTTGTATGTGGACATAAAAAGAGTGCGGTAAATAATTACCGCACCCTTCATTACATTTATCAGGAAATGCGTTTGCCATTTCCTTTTTTTCTTTTTTCGATAACACGTTCTTTTTCGTCGAGTTTCTCGAACATCTCGCTGTCCTCATCATCGAACTCATCGGCAAGTCCCATGAGTTCGGGATTTATCTCTCCGATGCTTGCGTAATACGGATTTATGACATACTTCTGTATCACAGGATAGCTGTTGAAACAGATAATATATCCCATAAACGCTGCCGGAAAGAACGGCAGGAGCGTCATAAACAGCGGTATCGCATAAAGCAGGATAGGATACATGAAAGCAAGTATCAGCACAAGGAACAGAGTTGTCAGCAGATTACTCTTCATCGAAACAAACGCAAGCGCAAACGAATTCTTTATAAGATTTTTCAGCGACAAACTTGTTGCAACAAGCATAAGGTAGATGTAATAGTTCATCATCAGCACCAGAAGCACCACGCTGTAAGTTATCACCATCGGGACATACAGCAGCTTTGTACCCATCTGCACTGCAAGTGCCGGATAAACTTGTACTGCGGCAATTGCCGAAAGTACAATAATGCAGTCGATGAAGCCTATTATCGAGGCTTTCTTGAAATTCGCCCTGAAAGCTCTGAAAAAGTCTCTTACTACAAAAGTGTGCTTCTCGATAAGGTAGCAGCGCAGCACCTTTGTCATACCTGCTGTTGCCGGACCTATGATTATCGCAAAGGTCATTCCCAGAACCAGCATAGCTATCAGTACGCCCGCATCGCTCGGAATAAACCTTATTGCCGGAACTATCAGCAGAAGCGGCATGAAGAACAGAAAGTAGAGAAGATTCAGTCCGGCAAGCTGCCAGAATTTTCTTCCAAGTATGTCGAAGAAAAGCCTGAGACCGGTCTTTTTCTTCGGCGAACTGTACCCGGCTGTTTCTGAACTTCCGTGTTCGTTGTTCAACTGACTCAAATTAAACATTCCTCCATTTTCAGCCGACCGCATTGTAAACGAGATACAGTGCTCCCTCGGCTAATGATAATATAAGCGATATTATTAGCAATACCGCGAATTTCAGACTGTAAAGCCTGAGGTCGATCACTTTTTCGTTTCTGTTTTCACCGGTCAGCCATATTCTGAGTACGCTTCCGGAAGCCCTCATAAGCTCCCTGACCGTGACGACAGATACAGCTATCACAGCCATTGAGTATGGCAGAAGCATTACAAAAACTTTTGTCACCGCTGCTGTACCGTAAGTGCTGTATAGCATTGCCGAGGACGCTCCTGCGCCGAATCCGCGGTATATCATAAGCACCGCACCCAAAGGTTGTCCGAACGCAAACAGTCCCGCAAGGTAAGCAACGGCAATATAAGCAGCCGATACGATGAAGGTATCACGTATGATACACAGCGCACCTCTGCCTTTCAGGAAAGCCAGATAATTCTGGCTGAGCAGTACGTTTTCCGCGGCATTATGGGATGCACCGTATACCGCTCCCGAGATAACTCCCGCTACTGCAACCAGACAAAGCAGCGTATTGAGTGCCCTCCTGCTCTGACTTCCTGTGAGATTTCCTATACATTTCATTCCGCATCATCCTTTCTGTTCAAGGATATGCGTAAGCTTGTCTGATTAGAACTTACTTTGAAAGCTCGTAAGCTCTCTTGGTGCAGCTTTCGCAGCAGTTATTCACTACCTTAGTGAGCTCGCCCTCATAAAGTCTGTCGAGACCTGCAAGAGTTGTACCTCCCGGAGAGGACACCATTTTTATGAGTTCATCAATAGTCTTGCCGGAATCGGTTATCATTTTCGCAGAACCGATAAGGCTCTGGGTGAAAAGCTCAGTAGCAGCAGCGCTGTCAATACCGACAGATGCAGCATAGTCGATGAAGCCCTTAGCGAAGAGGTATATAAACGCCGGACTGCTGCCGTTTATAGCAATGATCTCCTTCATCTTGTCCTTGGAAATAACAGCAGCCTTTCCGCAGATCTTAAAGATATTGAGGATAATCCCGAACTCTTCATCTGTTACCCTGTCGTTGCGTGAGAGTGCGGAAGCGCCCTCGCCGAGAAGAAGCGGAGTGTTAGGCATAACGAGTATTACCTTTGCCTCCGGAAGGGTTTTCTTTGCTACGAATTCATCAGTGATACCGGCTGCGATAGATACGAAAACCGTATCCGCTGTTGCGCCCTTTGCAGCAGCTTCGAGTACACCTTCTATTATCTGAGGCTTTACCGCAAGGAATACATACTTGCACTCAGCTGTGAGACTTGCTTCGCTCTCAGCCTGCTTTACTCCGAACTCTGAAAGTGCTTCTACCTTAGAGGCGTCCGGATCAAACGCATAAAGCTGAACGTCACCTGAAAGACTGCTTGAAGCGATGCCCTTCATAATTGCAGTGCCCATATTTCCGGCACCGATGAAACCTATACTTATCTTACTCATATGATTATCTCCTTATGATACACGGCAGCACCGCTGTATCAGAATATTGTCACGCTGCCGGATATTACAGCAGTCGCATAACTCAAAAATTATTATACTACATTTTCACCAAAATTGCAAGTGCTTTTTCGGTAAATTTTCCGGTCAGAGCGTCATTTGCTATACAAGATCGTAGTGCTTCAATGCTTTCAGGATACCGTCCTCTTCTATCGGAGCGGTAACATATGAAACATAGGGGTACAGCAGCTCCGCGCCGCCCATTGCTATACTGTTCGGTACTGCCTGAAGCATAGTAAGATCATTCATGCTGTCACCTATCGCATAGGCATTTTCCATAGGTATTGAAAGTCTTTTCAGTATCATATCAATTGCAGTTGCCTTAGAATAGCCAAGCGGTACTATCTCGAAAAATCTGTTTCCGCGGTCGATGATAGAAAAATGCTTAGATGTCTCGCGCTCAAAGAGTTCAAAATCACATTCATCGTTCTTCCAGATAACAAACTTATCGAATGTGAAATCGCTGTCTTCAACACGTCCTGAGACATCTATACCGCTTTCAACAAAATTCTCAAGGAAATCAGCAAGATCATCAGTAATCGGCAGTTTATCATCAAAGAAGTAACCGTCGGTATCCTCATAGACCGGAGTTACTCTGCATCGTCTCATGAACTGAGCAACTTCGCGGCAGAAGTCCTGTTCAAGCTTGTTGCGGAATATAACTTCACCGTTGTACTCAATGTAAGTACCGCATCCGCAGATGCAGCCATCAAAGCCAAGCGCTCTCACCTTAGGACTGATATTGAACGCAGTCCTGCCTGAGTTGATAAAAGTCAGATTGCCTTTTTTACGTGTTTCCGTAATGGCATAACGAGTGCTTTCCGGAATTATCATACGTGCATCCTCGGTTATGAGAGTGCCGTCTACATCGAAAAATATTATGCTGGACATCCAAAATCTCCTTCTGCAAAACTAAATACTATTATAATGCTTTGTCACAGTATTGTCAATAAGACTTGAAATGTTTGTCCCATTGTGGTAATATATATTTGAGGTGATACTATGCTTCAGATCTATTGCGGAAACGGCAAGGGCAAGACCTCTGCCGCGATCGGGGCTGCTGTACGCGCTTCAGGCGCAGGTATGAGGGTATACTTTGTGCAGTTTCTGAAAAACGGCAGTTCCTCGGAGATAGGAGTTCTGGATTCGCTTGAAAATATTACTGTCCGAACGTGCAGATGCTGTGATAAATTCACTTTCCTGATGAACGAGGAAGAGCTCGCTGCCCTCACCTGCGAACTCGGAGATATGCTCGATGATGCCCTCAGAACCGCGTCATCCGGAGGTGCAGATATGCTCATTCTTGACGAATTCCTCGATGCTTACGAAAAGGGATTCGTTGACAGACAAAAGGCGTATACACTTACTGAGACAGCCCGTAACTGCGAGGTCATACTCACCGGACGCAAGCCGCCGGAAAGCTTCGCATCTGCCGCTGACTACATAAGCGAGATCACGGCGGTAAAGCACCCGTACCAGAAGGGCATTACAGCCAGAAAAGGCATCGAATACTAACAAAGGAGAATTACTATGCTGTTTATTTGCTATCCCAAATGCACGACCTGTCAGAAAGCGCAGAAATGGCTCGATTCAAACGGTATCAGCTACGATCTGCGCGACATAAAAACTGATAACCCTTCGCGTGAGGAGCTCGCTGAGTGGTACAGATCAAGCGGACTTCCGCTGAAAAAGTTCTTCAACACCAGCGGTATGCTCTATCGTTCGCTGGAACTCAAAGACAAGCTTCCGGATATGTCCGAAGACGAGCAGCTCGATCTGCTTGCAAGTGACGGTATGCTTGTGAAGCGTCCTCTGCTCATAAACGGCGGAAAAGTGCTTGTCGGCTTCAAAGAAAGCGAATGGACTTCCCTGCTTAAATAGGCAATAATAGAGGCAGATACATGAGAAGTATCTGCCTTTTTCTTATGTTCAGCTGCTCTTGCGGAAATTCTTATCTGTGAATATTCGCGCAAATACTATTCCAAGCGGAAGTGAAGCTACTATGAGTATCGCTTTTCCAAACCAGAGCGAAGCCGAGGTCATATCGTTATTGCCCAGATAATACACTGCTTTGTACATGAACATTCCGGGCACCATAATTACTATCGAAGGCACTGTAAGCGTAATACGCGGATAAACAGTCCTTTCTCTTATCAGCGAAGCCAGAAGACCTGACGAAAGTGCGCCGATAAATGCCGCCATAGGTACGGGGATACTCGTGAAGTCTATGAGTTCAAGCCTGAGAGTGTTGGCTACCATACCGATAAGTCCTGCGGTGAATGCCATTTTACGCTTGCTGTTGTAAAGAAATGAGAAGCCGTATACTCCGCAGAAGCTTGCTATCAGACGGAACGCTATCTTCAGCCTGTCGTCTATTGCCTGTTCAGTGAACTCCGAGGGGTGGAATCTGAACGCATACGCGAGCATTGCACCAGTCAGCGTTGCCATACCGATTATCAGTACAGCATATGTAATTCTTTCAAGCCCCGAGCGTATATCCAGCTTTGCAAGGTCAAGACCGCCGGTTATCAGCGGAAATCCCGGTATTATGAACAGCATTGAGCATATATATCCTGCCTGATGCACCGCCGAGACATCCAGCAGCGATTCTGCTGCTTTCATCAGCAGCACATATGTAGTACAGGCAGCCGCAACTCCTGCCGTAACATTTGCAAGAAGAGTTATATGCTGATCTATAAGCTTCTTACGCACGAACTGTCCGACACCTGCGCCGAAAAACGCAAGTATCATTTCAACTAAACCGCCTCCGAGCAGAAATGTGAACCCGCAGCAGGCAAGTGCAGCCGCCAGCGCAAGATTTATCGCTTTATAATTTGCCGGCATTGACTGGAATTTATCAAGTATCGTGTGGAACTGCTCTATTGAATACCTGTCCGCACGTTCTGCAAATCCGTCAGAAAATGCTTCAAGTTCTGTAAGCTTATCGGTGTTGATTCCTGTTGTGCTGAGCGAAAGAGCATTTGTAAAAGTCTCGCCTGATTCCATACAGGTATACTCAATTGAAAGGAGTCCTATATCAGCCACACACACTATCCCGAGCGCACGGGAGATCTTGTTCATCGACGCTCTGACGCGCCATGCCGCCGTTCCGACTGAAAGCATCATCAGTCCTACTCTTCCTACAAGCAGCGACTTCTCTCTAAGAGTTGCCTCAACAGCCGGCTGTATATTTTCAGTGTCCACCACATCATGCCATTCTATCGGCATATGCTGTTTTCTGAATTTACTCATTTTCAGACTCCTTATAAAAAATTCCGGCAAGCAATAAGTTCACCGGAAGAATATTATATCACATTGTAGAAAAAATATCAAGCGCCGTATGCTTTTTCTCCACACTAAACAAATTACTAATGTTTCCGCGCAGACTTTATGCCATTTTTCCAAAATATTCACGCTTTAACAAGATCAGATCATATCCGTTGCACTTACCGTCGCCGTTCATATCGGTATATTTGTACTGCTTTTGGTTGAGTTCAGACTTTCCAAGGAGAAAGCTCTGAAAGGTCACAATATCTGCGATAGTAAGTTCACCGTCGAGGTCGGCATCACCTGCCGGATGTATGAGCTCCGCTTTAAATCCCGATTCGATCAGCACATACTTGTTATCTTCTGAATCCTCAGCTTCGATACGGTAAATGTACTCCCCTTCCGGAAGCTTGTCAAATTCAAGAAGATAATCGAAATAAGCTGAAAGGTCATAACTGATTGTATCCGGAGTGTCCTCGCAGTATACATCAGTAGGTACATTATCAGTTGTATAGACTCCGCCCCATACTCTCTTTATCGGTAGATTAGAGGTAATAATGCCCTTAACATAGAAGTAGTCGCCGCACATATGCTTTTCCGGCGGCACGGTCTGAGCATCAATTTTCATTCCGCTCTCCGGAAGTTCTATCCTTTCAAGGTAATACATCGAACTATAACCAGTAACGCCCTCGTACTCAACGTGCGCCCATGAGCCGTCCGCCTTCGTTACCCTGACCTCAGCTCCTGCCGGTATCTTGCCTACCAACGAAAAGCCAACTCCGTGACCGCTTCTCATGTTGAGGTAATCATCAACGTCAACTACTCTGTATATGCCTGCATAATCGTCTGTGCAATTGCAAACATCATGAGGGATGTCCGGAACATCCGCATCAGTATATTCAAAATACGTAAGCGGATCAAAGAAGGTTACATCCGGCCAGCCGTTGATAAGCGTATCACATATACCGAAGTGAAGATGATTGCCGTATGAGGCACCGGTATTGCCGACTGTTGCTATGGTCTCACCTCGTGACACATCATCGCCCTCAACAACGTCGATAGTATTCGTGTGGGCGTAGAAAGTGTAAACGCCTATATCAGCATGATGTATGACGATCATATTCCCGTAGCCGTCACGCCATTCAGCGAGGACTACCTCGCCGCCGCGCACTGCCCGGATGTCAGTTCCCTGCGGTGCAGGGATGTCAATACCGTTGTGTCCGGTACCATCCTCTTCGTTGCGTCCGGGATCAAAAGTTGTCGTAATCTCGGTATAATCCGACGACAGCGGCCAGACGGCGGTAACATCCGCCGCAGACGCGCTATAAACCGCAGAATGTGAAATCTCCGGTATTATCAGCATTGCCGCTGAAACAGCTGCGATCACTGTTCCTATAAATTTTTTCACCATAATTATCCCCTGTTTTACAATTTGTATTAAAATTCTACCACATTCCATTGAAAATGTCAACCGCTCCGGACTTGACAAATCTGTGTCAAAATGCTATGATATAATCAGTGGGAATCTGTATCAGCTGATACGTCCCCAGCTACTTTAAAGCTTTCAGGAGGTTTATTACTATGGCTCAGATCACAAAAGACACAAGGATCGGCGAACTTCTTCAGCTTGATACCGATGTTTCACCTATCCTTCTCAGCATAGGTATGCACTGTCTCGGCTGTCCTGCTTCTCAGATGGAGACTATCGAGGAAGCTGCTGCTGTACACGGTGTAAATGTCGATGAACTCGTTAAAGCTCTCAACGACAAGGTAAACGGCTGATATTCCACTTTATACTGGATAAGTTACAGCAAAGAAAATGCACGTTCCGCTCTGGAACGTGCATTTTTATGTATATAGTTGAATTTACGCCATTTCACGGTAGATAGAGCCGTCCTCGATGCTATGGAGAACACCTGCACAGAGCTGCTTCCACTGTGCAACCTCTGCCTCGTCGTAAGAGATGACCTTCTTAGCCCAGTTGCTGCAGTGAGCGCAGGCATTTGGTGCGGTCTGACCTTCTTCGAGAATGTCGTTTACGCAGAGTGACTTCGCGCAGTTGTTGTTATTGATGAAATGCTCAAGGAAGCCGTCGAGCTTCTTGTTGTCAACATAGATCTTAGGAAGGTGCATAGTTCTTCCGTAAGCCATCATAGCTTCAGGCTTGAGGAATTCCATCCATCTCATCTTAGGTGCGCCGATCGGAGGTCCGCCAACTGGCATACCTGCCGGAGGTGCTGTGATACCATGTGCCTTTGCCCATTCCTCAGGCTCACCCGGTCTTGGAGGTCTGCCTTCCATTACCCACGGAGGAGGTCCGCCTGCCGGCATTCCCATTGGAGGTCCACCTGCCGGCATTCCCATTGGAGGAGCGCCTGCGGGCATACCGTCCTTTGCCTGATCGGGACGTGTTGCAATAGTCTTAGCCTGAGGCCAGTTTACGATGTCGAGAAGATTTCCGTCGTATGATTCTTCCATGTAGCCCTTAACTACTCTATGGAGGAAATCGGTAGTTCTTGTTCTGTCGATAAGCTTGATAGAGAAGTGCTTGTTACCGGTCTCCTCAGCAAGCTCGCGGTAGTAGTGAACATCCTCAGGACGGATGAATTCAGCTGTAAGTATAGCAGCCGGATTTGTTACCTTCTTATATGCACAGTTTACAAGAGAATAGTCCATTGAGAACTTCTCAGGATCTGAATGACCTACGAACGAACCGTGTGCAAGACGGAAAGGACATTCTCTGAGGCAGAGATTGTTAGCTATAACACGGAGATGAAGGTCTGTATCCTTATACTGAGTAAGAAGATTCCTGAGAATATCAAATTTTCTGTTGAAGCCGTGATCGAGAGTGATCTCATCAACGCCCCAGTTACGCCAGTATTCGATATGCTGGATAGTTGTAGGATAAGCATAGAGACCGAGAGTAACGAAAGCGTCCTTGAACTCTCTCTTAACGTATTTTACAAGGATAGGTGAATTGAGTGTATAAGCCTTGATGCCCATATCATAAAGAGTATGGATGAAGTCTCTGATCTTCTTTCCGACAACCGGATCAAGCTCGTTCTGATCCATAGAAAGAGGATTTATGAGATAATTGAATGTAATATCACGCTTCTGACATTCCTTAACGTAATCGCTGAGTTCATCAAGTGTGAAATCAGGGATGATAGAAGCGGTACGTCCGCCCGGAAGACCATCGTGCTTGAGTTTACCGAAAAAGCTTGTGATAGCGTGTTTCTTGTCGTACTGATCGACAAAATCAAATAGCTTGTAATCAAAATTACAGCCAAGGTCAAATGAAATTGAATCTGTATTCATGATTTTGACAACTCCTTAATAAATTAAAACTATTCAAAGTAATTTAATGATAACATTATCTTGAAAAAAAGTCAATGTGTCGAATAAACGTATTACCGATACACTCTTGTAATATTTTGGTCAATATATACAATTAGTTATATATTATGCCGTGGCCGTGTAATTCAGATTCATTTTTCATATCTTTCAGAAATCAAGCTTGCCTATAAGATCATAAACATCGTTCATCAGGTACATCCTTGCAAAACGTCTGTGAGGCTTCATCATTTCCTCTGTTACCGTTTCGTTGTCCACAGCCGGCGCAAGTATAAGCTTGAGATAAGCTATCCCTCTTATGAACTCTACGCGCTTATGCCTTATTTCTTCACTGCACGGGAAATACTCGGAAATAAAAGTCCGGAAAAGCGATTCGCGCATATCATCCGTAAAGCCTGTTCCGTCGTACCAGCTTCCGTTAAGTGTAAGCATTGAGGTATCTTCCTCGTTCATACAGTAGGCTATGTAAATATCGGCGAGATCAAAAACAGGATGTCCAACATGGGCATTTGCAAAATCCACAAAGAACGGAGAGCCGTATTTCAGCATTATTCCCTCAGTATCGAAATCACCGTAAAGGAAGGTGTTCTTATCCGGTATAGTTGCAAGAAGATCATACATCATGTTATAGTCTTCTTCGGAAAAATACTTCTTTGATTTTTCAAGCGCATACTGCAATTCTCTCTTAGCATCCGGCAAATCAGCGCCTTCCATTTCAGTGCAGTGTACATCCTTCATAAATCCGGCGAAAACGCGGGTATAGTAGCTTATCTTATCAGGATTGAGATAGAGTGCAGCTGCAAGCATATGTGCATCCGAAAGCTCGTAAAGCTGACCGCAGCCCTCCTCAGTATATACTATCTCATAGGCAATTTCTGCCGGTATGCCGTTTATGAACGCTGAACGCGCAATAATATTCTCATTATCAATATCATCAATGGTATTCTTCTTCAGATTGACCTTCAGCCAGAAATATTCGTCAACTCTGTAAAGCTTTATCGAATCGCTGCTTGCCTCAAGTTTAAGCCCTTTCAGCGACAGAGTACGCGGCTTGCGGCGTATCTCGAACATATCCCCCGAACCGCCTGCCATGAAGAGTTCGTATAAGCTGTTAGATACGTTTATGACATGAATTTTCTCATCATCCGAGTTTCTGAATCTCAGCAGAGTTCTGATGCCTTCGGTCGATATATAATCAACTCTGCACATATCAAATACCAGCGGAAGCCCGATGTTATCATCGCATATCTCTCTTACACTTTTTTCGATCCTGTCTGAATGTGCAGAATCCAAGCTTCCTTTAAGGTAAATTGTCAACTTGTGATTAGCTGTTGAAAAATCCATCCAAATTCCTCTTTCCACACGATATATCCGGCGAGTAATCCGGAAACCGCCATATTATGATAATAAATTACTGACTGTTGTATCTTTCTCATAATATACAACTAACTCTTCCCCGTCCGATTTAACGAACCGGAATGTTAATGATAACCAACACCTCTTGTATTTTGTTGCTTTTATAATACTGTTGGTTGAAAAAATTTTTAGTAAAACTATACTCCTTCGATTTTTCTCAAAGGAGCGATATGATTATAAAATGGTAGAATATCAGCTGATGTATTTGCTGCAAACAGCTTTGAGAAGGTATTTATGCAAAGCTGAATATACTGATTTGAGTGCATCCGAGGGTTTATTATATATATAATAGCATATTGATACAAAAAATTCAAGATGCACAGAGAAAAATATAGTGTAAATTTTTCTCATTAAAAATTCGTCCCTGCTGTACATATTTCCATTGCATAATACTTTTTCCTATTGCAAAATAATGCAGAATATGTTAAAATAATAGTTGCTGAGCATAACTCAGTACAACTTCAATTATGAAATGGGTGGAACAATGAGCGATTATAAGTATAAAGCTTTTATAAGCTACCGTCATCTCGAACCTGATATGCAAGCAGCAGAAAAACTCCAGAAACTGCTTGAATCATACAAACCTCCGAAGAATCTCGGTAAAGAAAAAGGAAACTGGCGTATCTTCCGCGATGTTTCCGAACTCCAGACAAGCTCCGATCTGAGTGAGGACATCCGCAACGCGATCGAGAATTCAGAATACCTGATAGTGATATGCTCCCCTAAATACACAGAATCAAAATGGTGTATGCAGGAACTCGTGCGTTTCCGCGAGCTCCATGGCAATACTAATCAGAACATCATTACACTTCTCGTTGCCGGAGAGCCTAAGGAAGCCTTTCCGGAGCTTCTGCAATACAACGAAGTCACTACGACCGATGAGAACGGTCAGGAAGTCAAGGTAAAGGTAGAGGTAGAGCCTCTTGCTGCGAATATCAAGGCTGATACGCTGAAAGAGTCCATGAAGAAGCTCAACACCGAATACCTGAGAATAGCTGCGCCTCTTATCGGATGCGATTTCAACGACCTCTACCAGCGTGAGAAAAAACGTGAAGCCCGCCGAAGGATGCAAGTCTTTGGTCTCGTTTCGGGAGTCCTTTCCGTTATAACCGTTATCAGTCTTGTTTCTGCTGTCACTATCAATAAGAAAAACAGCGAGATCAAGAACAAGAACGAACAGATCGAGGCTAAAAATGAACAGATCGAGAAGAAAAACAAGGACCTCCTCATTGAAAATGCAGGTCACCTTGCTGCCGAATCCGAAAAATACTACGGCGAGAGCGATCTCATCCCCGCTATTCAGAAGGCTGTTGCCGCTCTCCCTAAGGAAGGCGAGGACAAACCTGCTATCCCTGAGGCTGAGTACGCCCTTTCACGCGAGCTCGGAATGTTCAGATGCGAGCAGATAATACCGCGTCTTGCACTAAAACATGATTCCGCTGTTGAAAATATCTCATTCATGGGCGGCGGAAAGTCGATCGTATCTACTGACGCTACCGGAGTTTACTTCTGGGATCCGGAAACAGGAAAGCTCATAAAAAAGATCTCTCCGGCTGATCCTGAATTCGCTTCCAAAAAGGAAAGCTCCAACCGTCTTGACGCTTATTTAGATATTGATACCGATAAGACCGGCACTGTCATGAAAAATGTAAGTGCTCCGGGAAGCGTTTCATATGAGATAACCCCTGTCCTCGGCAAGGTCTACAAAAACTATGTACATAACCTCACAGACGATGAACCCGGTACAGGCGGCGACGTTTATATCTGCAATTCCGACCGTACTGTATGGCGTCTCGACGGCGCTACCGGTGAAGTAAAATGGTGCGCTGAAGCCTCTGATAAAGCGTATTCCTATGTCAGCATAGCTGAAGATGATGAACACATCCTGCGTGTATATCATGAAGCAAATACCATGCCCGACGGCACACCTATCGCCGGCAAAAGAATCCTCCTTGAAGTCATCGACCGCGAAACAGGCAATATCACTATTACTGCCGATCTCTCAGTTCTCGGCGCTACCGCATATGATTTCGAAATCAACAACGAGATACAGTGCGTTAAAAACAACAAGCTCTACATTTACAACAATAAGGATAACCGCATAAACGTCTACACTCTCAGCAACGATGCTGCTGAATCCGAAAAGAGCATCGAAATCAGCCCCGAATACGCAAATCTCCTTACAAACGGCAGCATCTGCTTCATTGATGATGATGCACTCGTTTCATTCAACTCCAGCAAATCCCTCAACAGCTTTACCTCACTTAGACGCTTCGATAGTGACGTATCTGAAGAAAAATGGAGCACAGAAGTGCAGCTGAAGATAACTCCTGATGCCAAGAAATTTCTTTTTAAGAATGAAAATACCAGTGCAGGCTGCGATATTCTTGCGATCGTTACAAACATTGATATTGTGCTCATCAACTATGATACCGGCAATATTATCAGAACTATCACTCTTGACAGTCATATCGTTGATACTTCGTTCACAAGAACAGGTCTTATTATGATAACTGTCGAGGACGGTATCGAGTACACGCTCAACGTTGCATCATATACCGCCAGCGATAACCAGAATTCAGCCTACCGTACACAGAATTTCAATATGGGATTCAATCTTTGCAGTTACAGCAGAAACAAGTACGTTACAGCCGGAAGCTATTCAAGCACAGCGTACATTCAGTATACTGCTGAGAATCCGTCTTATACAAAGCTCAAAGCCGATGATTTCGACCACAAATACAGAATAATCAGTACATCTCCGGATGGTACTTATGCACTCGTCAGCGCCACATGGTATGAAAACAATAAGTATAACGAGAACAACCTGTTAAAAAACAATTATTACTTCTATAACTCTGATAAGGATGAGATCACTGCGATAAGCGCTCTCACAGATCTATCATTATCAGATGCTGTATTCGTCGACAACACCTCAATCATCGCAGCAGTATTCAACCCTAATGGTGCAGCAGAGAAAAAGCTTGTTATATTAAAAACCGGCTCAGATGTATGCGAGGAAATAGCTGATCCGCCTGAGTTCGATCCGAACAATATCAAGCTGTTTGCAGCCGGCGGCGGTGCAGTTTATATCCCGAAGGATAAAAGAAGTGCAGCATACGTAGGTCTTGACAAGACTGTCAAGCTGTCTACCGTTGATAAAGATGATTTCGACATTCTGGACGAATATACAGAGTACCGCAGCGGAAAGGCTGCTGTACTCCTCGAAGAGCGCTCATCAGGAAAGCTCATCGCAGAAGTACGTGATCCTGTCAACGGCAAAAATACAAATCTTGCGCTTGAATGTCATCCGGATACCGGTCTTAACATTTACAGAATGTTCTGGCAGGACGACAATACTATCGGAGTATTCTTCAGCGACCGCACGGTCAAGCTTTATAATGCTCAGACAGGAGAACTTACCAATTCCGTTGATCTTTCCTCTACTTCGCAGGAGCCGTTATCAGTCATTCCGCTCAGCGATGATACCTTCGGTGTTCTCTGCCGTGATTCCGGTCTCTATGAGATGAACTCAAACGGTTATACCGGCAGAAAGCTTAAGCTTGACACACCTGAGGACTATGGTGATGCTCTCGTTTCAGGTCTGAACGGCAAAGACGCTGCACGTCTGAATGTGTCCGCTTCCGCTGATAAGGGCTACTTATACGTCATCTGGAAAAACGGAGTTGCATGGCTGATCGACCTTGATAAATTCAAGTGCCGCTATCAGATCGACGGCTATCAGGCTGCACCATCAGGAAAGAGCATCGTCTATGCAAGCGACCTGTACAGCGATAAAGTCGGCTGGTACCCTATCTATACCACAAATCAGCTCATCCAGACCGCAGGCGAATACCTTGATAAGATGTCTGAAAAGGTGCAGGAGGCTGCTGAATGAAAAGCAAGGACAATAAACCTCGTTTTCTCTATATATTAGCGATATTGTCGTTCTTTATCGCCACTGTACAGGGTGCATTGTATTACAGCTCGTATGAATTGTTTTTCAAGCTGCTTCTCGTACTCCAGAACAGCATCAATGCTTTCGGCTTCAAAGCCACTGTTACGATAAAGGACGTTGTGAGCTACATGAACAGCGAACCAACTATCCTTAACAAATCAGTCGGTTATCTTTACTGTATCGCAGTGTTCACTGCACCTTACTGTACGATCTCTTTCATGTACAAATTCCTTGAAAGGATACTTCGCCTTATAATCAACTTCCGAAGAGGAAAAAACTGCGAACATATCCTGATCTTCGGCTATAACAGCGATGTGAAGTCGATGCTGCGCAATAACAAAAGCATTGATCTGAAAAAGAACTGTGTACACATCATAACTGCCGAAAATATTGCTGCGGATGAGTTCTACCGCCTGAACAAAAAGGGCTATATCTTGCATATGATCGACGTTCTGAAAGCTAATGAATCGGAACTGCCGGATCTCCTTGAAAAGATATACGCTGAAAAAGCTAAGAATGTGATCCTGTTCGAGGACTCTTCAATACGCAATTTCTCCCTGTTACAGCTTTTCAGACTCAATGAAGCGGATGATCCGTCACGTATAAAGCTTCCGGGCGGCGCAAAGATCTCATGCCGCTGCGAAGAGGACGGCATAAGCCGCCTTATCGCTGAATACTACGACAAAACGTCCGGTACTGAGGCTTTCTTCGACCTCGAACTCATCGGACTGCCTGAAATGCAGATACACAAAATGTACAGCGAAATACCACTGCATACGGTCTATAAAAACAGCGATACGCCCCTGCATGACTGGAATGTTCATCTGCTTGTAGTCGGTCTCGGAACACTCGGAATGGAAGCTGTATTGCAGGCTATGAACCTCGGAGTTGTCCATGAGTGCAACCGTATAGTAATAGACGTTGCAGATCCCGAAATAGACTCTAAAAAGCACATCTTCATGAACCAGTTCAGTGAAGATACCTTCGATTTTTCGGACACAAAGCTTACTATGAAGAGTTCTGCCGCCGACGGTCATATGGAGATAAATTTCTACTCCATGAACGCTAAGTACAACGATTTCTACAATCATATCCGTCAGAACACAAAAACTGATCCCTACACCTATGCTGTGATCACCCTTGAGGACGTTGACCTTTCAGTCAACTGCGTGATGCAGATAGAGGAGATATTCTGCGAACATTCTGCTCATATACCGATACTCATGCGAATGGATTCCGACCGCCGTCTGGCAGGATATATCTCTGACGCTTTTGGACTCCTTGCTGATGTCTCACTCATCGACGACAGAAGCTGTGTTATCACTCTCGATATGATAATCAACCGCGAGATAGACAAACGTGCAAAGGAATACAACCACTTCTACAACAACATCTCCATTATCTCTGCGGACGATACGGGTACAGCTGATAATTCTGATGCTGATGCGGAAAAGGAATGGAACAAAATACGTCTTTTCCGCAGACTTTCAAGCAAGGCTGCTGCGTATCATGATGAGGTAAAAAACGATATTATCCCAAGACTCGCCGCCGAAAACGGCGTTGAACTCAAAAATAAGCTTGAACAGCTTCTTGGTCCGTCAGGCTTGATCATGCAGTATACCGGTAAGGCTTGGCGCATGAACGGTACTGAACAGGAACTGCTCGAACAGATCAAAAAGGACAGCTTTGCATATTCGCTTGCATCCCTCGAACACCGCCGCTGGTGCTGCTACATGGCTTCTATCGGCTGGAGATGCGATGAAAGAAGTGACCGCTTCAGACGAAATCCGTGTATTGTTACGCAGGAAGAGCTAATGAAGAAATTGCCCGATATGTGCAAATACGATCTTATGTCGCTTATGGCAAGGTATCAGAAACTGTAACAATTATATATTTTTACAGCTATGTGCTTATTTCAATGCAGCATCATTTCTGATCGACATATTGTCCGATATGATTGTTGCATTTTTCTTTGTATTGTGATATAATGTATTATGTTGCACTATATTAGAAACGGAGTATTTCACAATGGTATATAATAATGTACTTGAAGCTATCGGTCATACACCTATGATAAGGCTTAACCGCATAAACAAAAAAGGCAATGCGGAAATACTTGTAAAGTTTGAAGGCCTTAACGTCGGCGGATCTATAAAGACCAGAACAGCCTACAATATGATAATAAATGCCGAAAAAGAAGGCAGGATCAATAAGAATACGATCATCGTCGAGCCTACCAGCGGAAATCAGGGGATCGGTCTGGCTCTCGTCGGTGCTGTCAGAGGCTACAAAACAGTCATCATAATGCCGGATTCCGTAAGCGAAGAACGCCGCAAGCTCGTTGAACACTACGGCGCTGAGGTCATACTTATCCATGATGACGGCGACATCGGTAAGTGCATACAGAAATGTCTCGATACCGCACTTGAAATGGCTGCAAACGATCCTAATGTGTTCGTTCCTCAGCAGTTCGAGAACATCAACAACACCCGCGCTCATAAATACTTCACAGCACTCGAAATACTCGAACAGACTGCCGGCAGGATCGACGGATTCTGCTCAGGTATAGGTACAGGCGGTACGATAACAGGTATCGGAGAAACTCTCAAATCTCAGAACCCGGATATGGAGATATGGGCTGTTGAACCTGAACACGCTGCTATACTCGCAGGCGGTACTATCGGTACACACCTGCAAATGGGCATCGGCGACGGCATCATCCCGTCTATCCTCAATACCGACATCTACGACCACATCCACATCGTAACAGATGAGGACGCTATCTCCACCGCAAAAAAACTCGCTGCTATGGAAGGTATAATGTGCGGTATCTCAAGCGGTACCAATGTAGCCGCTGCACTGAAGCTCGCAGAAAAGCTCGGTGAGGGCAAAACAGTAGTGACCATTCTTCCGGATACTGCCGAGCGTTATTTCTCAACACCTCTTTTTGAATGATATAAGTCTCCGGACCTCTTAACAGCCATAGGGATGCCTGACATTCTCTATGGCTGATTTTTTTGCTGATTAACATAAAAAACGATCAGTCACTGATTTAGTTATACTATATTTTCATCCACAAATATGCGTTTTGTCCACCTAATATGCAAATCGTTAGTTGTGTTAATGTATAAAATATATTAAAATTGTACATAGAATTAATATATCGTTCACATATCAATTGGTGCAATTCTTTAAAGGAGGTTTAAAATGAACAAAGCCAAATACTTTTTAAGGTCTGGTATCGCACTGCTTCTGAGTGCCGCTATGACCGTAAACGTTTCTGCGGTGTCTATCGCAGCTGGCAAGAACGATTCAGGGGATGATCTTACTGTATTCTACGTTTCTCCGGACGGAAACGATTCCGGCGACGGCTCTTTCACCTCGCCTTTCGCTACTATATCCGCCGCAAGAGACGCTGTAAGAAAGATCAACAGCGATATGTCCGGCAACATAACCGTGTATCTGCGCGGTGGTGACTATCGTATCACTGAGGCTATCGAGTTCGATAAGCGGGATTCAGCCACTAACGGCTACCGTATCTCTTATAAGGCTTATCCGGGGGAAACTCCGGTCATCAACGGCGCTAAGAAGGTCACAGGCTGGACTAAGTACAATGATAAGCTCTACTCCGCCCCTCTCGACCGCGACTATAAGCTCCGCAACCTTTACGTAAACGACAAACGTGCCAATATGGGCAGCGTTACAGTGCAGTCAAAGGGAGGCTCAGGAAGTTACAGAATAACAGCCGGTCAGGCTGACTGGGCATGGGCATCCGGCGAAAAAAGCGACGGTATCGACTACAATGCAAATGACATTCCGCGCATACCTTCAAATTTCGATGACCTTGAGATCATAAACGGTACAACATGGAACGAAAATATAGTATGCACAAGAGATGTGAAATACAACAATGGTACTCTCACTCTCCTGCTCCAGCAGCCTTACGGTGCTATCGCTCAGACCCCCGGCTGGAACGCAGGCTTTGCCGTTAAAGGTACACATACGATCTACAACTCATTCTCTTTCGTCAATGACCCCGGCGAATTCTACTTTGATAAGACCGATAAAGTGCTTTACTATTATCCGCGGCAGGGTGAAGATATGTCCACTGCCGACGTTGAAGCACCTTTCGCAGA
The DNA here is from genome assembly GCA_900315755.1 of uncultured Ruminococcus sp. Lineage (GTDB taxonomy): Bacteria > Bacillota > Clostridia > Oscillospirales > Ruminococcaceae > Ruminococcus. The sequence continues at coordinate 1,271 of ONAI01000013.1, read as the reverse complement.
CCAGCTTATCGTCATCAAGGGCGATTCCACCAGTGACCGCGTTACAGGTCTCGACTTCAACGGAATAACCTTTGCAAATACCGATTTCCAGCTTACCAACGTAGCTGGCTCTCACGGTAAAACGACCTGTCAGGCAGCACAGTCGTATACAGCCTTTGCCGATTCAGACTGGCATAAGTATAAATACGAAATGGCTGATACTCTTCCGGCTGCTGTACACATCACAAACAGCAGTTCAATAAACCTCACCGGCAACGTTGTAAAGCATACCGGCGCTGACGGTATCTCCATGAATAACGACGTTATCGACTCAAACGTCACCGGCAACTACATCACAGACATCACTTCAAGCGGTATCACTATCGGTCATCCGCAGCATATTTACATCGGCGACGCTTCATGGAACAACCATGAGAAATTCCCTGTCGGCGTTGAAGGTCTGTGTACAAACGACGTCATCTCGCAGAATATGCTCTATGACATCAGCGTTGTCCACGGATTCGGCGGATGCGCTGCTATCACCGCTTATTACACCGATTCCGTAAAGATACTCAGCAACACTATTGAAAAGACCGCCTACAACGGTATCCACATGGGCTGGGGCTGGTGTAATTTCAAGGACAGTAAAACTTCACGCAATAATATGATCTGCTATAACCGCGTTATCAACTGCCTTAACCGTCTGCACGACAGCGGCGGTATCTACACTATCGGTCAGATGCCGGGTACTATAATCAATGAGAACTACGTTCAGGGTATCCCTGCCGCTGCACAGTGGCAGCCGACTTACGGTCTGCACAACGACGAGGGTACTGCTTACATCGAGGAAAACGACAATGTTCTCGAAATAAGCCCGAATGTTACTTATACTATCAACTGTGAGGATTACGGTCAGAAACACCACCTCACTATCAAGCGCACCTACGCTACCGTTAAAAAAATGGGTAAAAACCCTCCTGACAGCGACATTGATGATCCTATCGTGGTATCGGATAATGTATGGCCGCTCGCACAGTACAAGGTATGTCTTAACTCCGGCGTATCAGGCAAGTACAGCAGCCTTGTGCCGACGTGGCTGCAATCCGAGGCAGATCAGGTATTCCCTGCAAGCTGTCAGACTACCGGCGCAAGCGCTCTTCCTATACGTAAGGGCGGCAGCGGAAATACCGTATGGATCGCTCCTGAGAATACTGTTTCATTCAAGGCAGGCACTTCAATGACTAAGGCTTCGGGTACGGCAGAAACTATCAGAACTCCTGAGGAAGAAGGCG
>ONAI01000033.1:12989-46188 GCA_900315755.1 uncultured Ruminococcus sp. | reverse complement strand
TTCAATAGACTCACACCTTTCATCAAAAAATTACAGCCGCCTGCATTTTTGCAGACAGCTGTATGTAACGAAAAAAGGCCACCGGTAGTTGTCCTGTTATTTTGATATCATACCTCTGAGCGAGCTGCTGTACGATAGCATCCTTGACCAGACTTTCAACCTCGTCCATATCGATCATATCAGCCGATGTGAAGTCTGTCTTGTCTGTGTGAGCAAGTTCAGCGATCTTTTCGACAGTATCATTGATCATGTCGTGAAATTTCAGTTCGGGTTCGGAAGTCTGGTACCTTTCGTAGATCGACTTAGCATCAGGTACGAACATGGAAAGGCGAGGATAATCAAATCCTTCAGCCTCAATGAGCAGTCCGTCTTCGCCGTACTCATCAAGCAGCATTATGCAGTGATAGGCATTCTTGTCCTCGTACATAAGGTCTCTGGCAGCAGTTATCGCCTCATGCTCCTGATATGGGTTTGCTTTCAGCCTTTCAAAGTCTGAGTGAGGAAGGAATACCCATTTCTCGACCTCACAGCGTTTGGTGTTGTGATCGGAAGCCTTGTGTATCAGCTTACCGTTCATGTAAAATTTGTTCATCTGTTTTCCTCCTGACATAATTATTCCATAGATAGCAGGCGTGATCTGCTTTCTATGTATCTGCCACAGGAGGCTCAAAAATCGTTCACAACGGCTTTAGTTGCTCTTGGTGGTGTAGTTTCCCGACCTGCCACCGATGTCGTTAAAAACGGCTCACAAATCGCTGATAGGTTTTCTATCACTTGGCTTTCGAGGAAACAAAAAAGGACTCGATTCCAGTGTTTTCACATTTCGTGAAAACCACTAAAACCGAGTCCGAAACTTTGTGCACTATTTTTTGCCGAGAAAATCGATATTTGCCTGTATTTCGACCTATATTCACTCCGAAATTTTTCCTTGTGAGGGTTCAAATCCAGCCAGAGGCCTAAAATACCCCAATGTCATCCCTCATTTTTTCAAGAATATTTTCGGAATTTGGGCAGCAAAAAAGCCCGATATTTCGGGCTTTTTCCTGCATGTCATACTTTTAGTCATGCTAATATGGTACGCCTGACTGGAGTCGAACCAGCGCACACGGCGTCGGAGGCCGCTGCTCTATCCACTGAGCTACAGGCGCATATAAAATGATGAGTTAAACACACAATAGATATTATAACAGAAAAACTCAAAAACTGAAATTTTTTATTAAGCCTCACAGAAATATTTTTAGTATTCGATGAATATAATTAACCGAAAGGTTATACTAATGAGGTGAGGAAATGACACATCGCAAGAAGAAAAAAATCGCAGGAATTATAAGACTCTCTATGCTGATCCTGCTGCCTTCAGTGATAGCAGCCTCTGCAAGCTGTATCGGAAGAATGAACAATTTGCTGAAAAGTGAAAGCAAAACCGCAGAGGAGCAATCGGCTTATGCTGTAACGCGCGAGGATAACACAAAAGCATCCGAATACAAAAAAACCGCTTCCGTTTCTCCGGACGACCTTCTCACCGGAAGCCTTATCCTGTCGGAAGGCTATGGCATAAGCGATGAGACAACAGACACATCTCCAAAAGTTAAGCTGAAAGATCCCACAAAAACCGTTTCGGATGATGCCGGTCCAAAGCCTTATCCTACATCATGGAGCGACGGCGGAACTATAATCCGCAACACATATCAGCCTTACTCCGGAAACTGCTTTTTTGACCTTGAAAACGGCGGTCAGGTAAACAACAAAAGTGACATCCCTAATGAAACTCTGATCGAAGAAAGCCGATGTCTGCCTAATTTCGAGATCGGTTCGTCTGCCCAGCCGCAGGTACTGATATATCACACACATACCTCTGAAAGCTTTGAGCCTTATGTCCGCGAAAGCTACGATCCTTCCTTCAATTACCGCACGACCGATGAAACAAAAAATGTAGTCATGGTAGGTGACGCTATACAAGCCGAGCTTGAAGCTCAGGGTTTCAACGTTATACACGTCCGCACTATCCACGACTATCCCTCCTACAATGGTGCCTATGACCGCAGCAGAGCATCAATACAGCCTATTCTCGAACAATACCCCAGTATAAAAGTAGCGCTCGATATTCATAGAGATGCTATCTCAGGTGAAAATGTTGCCTATCAGCCTTATATAACCGTAAACAATAAAGAAGCTGCACAGATAATGATAATTTCCGGCTGTGATGACGGTACTCTTGATATGCCAAACTTCATGAAGAATTTCCACTTTGCTTCATCACTCCAGCAGCAGCTTGAAAGCGATACCCCAGGACTTACACGTCCGATACTGTTTGATTACCGAAAATACAATCAGGATCTTACCACAGGAAGTCTGCTTATCGAAGTCGGCTCGCACGGGAACACCCTTGAACAGGTGCAGTATTCCGGACAGCTTTTCGGCCGCTCTCTCGCACGGCTTCTGAAAACTCTGAAAAAGGAGGATTAGCGTTGCATATAAAGAAAAAAACCGCTGCCAGAGCGGTAATACTATACCTTATACTGACAGCCGGTTCGTGGATGTTCATAAATTCATATACTAATTCCTACAACAGGATCACCGGTGAAAAAATAGCACCTGCAAGTGTAACACTAAACGGTGAGAACGCCTCACTGAGCCTTCTTGAACATGATACTGAAATAGACCTCTCTCTCATATGTCCGGAAAGCAAGGTCTATTGTGCCGCATATATAGCATCACCTGATGAAATACGTGCTGCTGCGCTTCTTATATCACTTTGCAACAGACTTTGAACGCCTGATGTTATAAAAGTCATTGAGTTCGCCCGAATACACAAGAACTGCACCGGGGAAATTCCTGAAATCATCCGGCGTATAAAGGCAGAACGGCTTTTCAAGCGGAATACCGATCTTGTCCATAGTATAAGCTACAAACTGTGAGCACAGGAAGTTCTTTTGCCTGTTCCATTCGATATTCAGATAGACTGTAAGCAGCCCGAGAATATTATAAGAATAAATATTCCTGTTATCGGAAAAATGACGTATAACTCGATAATACTCCTCTTTTTGTTCATGGGTAACAGGCAGCCTGTAAACCTCGCAGGGTATTGAACCGAAGCATCCCAGAGTTCCCTTGCCTACTATTTCCTGATTGAATGTCGCAGGCAGAGGAAATCTTCTGTAAGTCCGGCAGAAGCTGTACATTTCAGAAAGATCAATATCAGCAGAAAGAGAAACATGATTGAATGGCTTTTTAGTAACGAAGCGGAAAAACCTTGCCGGTCTTGTCCCCGTCTGTGCCATTATGATATATATATAATCTTCCAGAATGTATCCCTCCTTTAATAGTATTTAGTCAAAGAGATACTTTTTGACGACAGGATAACTGCAATGCTGCAATTATCACACACACCGTTATTATATCATATATTTGCAAGGATTTCAAGTCCTACATAGAATTTTTTCTGAATCAAGGCGATGATAATATGTATGAACAACATGGTTTACGCCGTTTGTGCTTTATGCTGGTAATGGACGTGGTAATTTTCGCAGCCTGTGGTCTATTCTTTTTTCTTGGCAGGCTGTTGTTATTCTCCTCTGCGGATAACAGTGATGATAAAGGCATATTCCTTCCTGTTATAATGTATCACAGCATACACAGCGGAACTCCGGCAGAATACGTAACAAGTCCCGAAGAAGCGGAATCAGACCTGCGCTGGCTGAAAAATAATGGCTACTGTACTGTAAGTGCAAAGCAGCTTTATGATTACACCTGTGGTATCGGAGAACTTCCGGAAAAACCTGTTATGATAACTCTCGATGACGGCTTCTACAATAATCTTTCCGAATTCCTTCCGCTTCTTGAAAAGTACGATATGTGTGCAGTGGTATCGGTTGTCGGAAGGTATACAGACTTCATTGCTCCGGCTGACCCTCATGTACCTGCATATTCCTACCTCACTTGGGAAGACATACGCTGTCTTATTGATTCCGGAAGGATCGAAATAGGCAGCCATACCTATGATATGCATTCGATAAAGGGAGCCCGCCGCGGATGTGCGCGTCTCGAGGGCGAATCAGCTGCTGATTATTCAGAAAAGCTTTCAGCCGACATCGGACTTCTGCAAAGCGAAATGCACGAAAATACCGGTATATCCCCGATAGTATTCGCCTATCCGTTCGGGAGCGTATGCCGAGAAAGCCTTCCCGTTCTGAGAGAAGCCGGCATACTGCTTACACTGAATTGCTACGAACGTCCAAATTACATAACCCGCGATCCAGATTGCCTGTACGGTATTTTCCGCTATAATCGCAGCGGTCTGACATCGACCGAAGAATTCATGACACGTATCATGAAACAATAAGCATAACAAAAGCCCTGCTTATGCAGGGCTCAGCATATAATAAATTATGATAATACCACAAGATCCTCGCCGTCGCGGTCAACACTGCGTTTGCCGGTAGTTGATTGCTGCGACTTTGTAGTCTTTTCCTTAGTAGTCTTTTCCTTGGTAGTCTTTTCCTTGGTAGTCTTTTCCTTGGTAGTTTTCTCTTTTCCTGTTTTTTTGCCGCCTTTATCATACCAGTCATCTTCATCGTCGTAAACGGAATCGCGGTATTCGCCTATAATGTCGCCAAAGAAGTCATCAAAATCATCGTATCCAAGATTACTCCAGATCTTGTCGTATTTCTTATCCCTGAACTTTTCATATCTTTCAGGTATTTCGCCGGTCTCATAGTATTCTGCGATGATCTCCTTATCGTGATCTGCAAAGTATTTTATCTCCGGAGCTAACTTGACTATCACCGCTACGTAAAATGCAAAGATGAGTGCTGATAATATAGAAACTATTATCGAGATCACAGCCATTATCCTGCCGGAATTGCCTCTTTTCAGTGCAATGATCGCAAATATCAGTACAACAGGCACTGATATAAAGCTTAATAAGCTGCCGAACATGAAGAAATTCACAAGACTTACTATAAGTGCCACAAGTCCTTCACTGAATCCGCTTTTTTTCTGTGTCTGGACTGCCGCACCTCTTACCGGCTGACCTGCATATGCAGGCTGATAACCACCGGGAGTTCCATAGGCATTCTGCCTGCCATGCTGGATGTCCGAAGCGCTGTTTCCGGAACGGTCTCTGCCGCATTCCGGACAGAATCTTGCTGTCTCCGGTTTTAGCTTGCCGCAGTGAGGACAGTATTTCATCTTCGGTGCGTTGTTGTTATTGTTATTGTCCTTGGTTTCATCAACTATATCAGCTGATGTTTCATCAATAAAATCATTAGCCATATGCTGCATCCTTTCGTTGATTTATCAATCCCATACAAATATTACAAAGTTGTTTCCCAGTTCCAGTTGCGTACCTCAAGCTCGTCAAGATTATACGGCGTTTTCTGATAAACACAGTAGTTGAGCCAGTTTGTGAACAAGAGATTCGCTGTACTTCTCCACGAGAATACCGGAATATTATCCGGATCATCATTTGGGAAATAGTTATAAGGCATCTGAATGTCAATGCCCTTATCAAGATCACGGCGGTACTCATTTGCGATAGTTTCCCTGTCGTATTCAGAGTGACCGGTAATGAAATACTGTCTGCCGTTTTTGTTTGCGACTATGTGCACACCTGAAATATCAGACGAAGTGAGTATTTCAAGCTGATGAACTCTTTCAATGTCCTCTCTGCGTATCTCGGTATTGCGTGAATGAGGAACGTAAAAAATATCATCGAAGCCTCTTAGCAGCTGACAGTTGCTTATCTCAGCCCTATGAGGGAATATGCCGAACATTTTATGTTCGAGCGGATATTTCGGTACACCAAAGTGATAATAAAGTCCTGCCTGAGCAGCCCAGCAGATGTAGATAGTCGAGAATACGTGCGTTTTCGACCATTCCATGATCTCGGTTATCTCACCCCAGTAGTCCACCTCCTCATACCTCAGGAGTTCGACCGGCGCACCGGTGATTATCATACCATCGTAACGCTTGTCCTTTACCTCATCAAATGTCTTGTAGAATGCTTCGAGGTGATGGTGGGAAGTATTCCTTGAAACGTGCGAAGCCATCTGGAGCAGTTCTATGTCCACCTGAAGCGGAGTGTTACTGAGAAGTCTCAGCAGCTGACACTCTGTTTCGATCTTTTTGGGCATGATATTGAGTATCATCACCTTCAGCGGACGTATGTCCTGATGCTCGGCTCTTTCATTAGCCATCACAAATATGTTTTCTTCTCCAAGCGTTTTGAATGCCGGAAGCTCAGAAGAAATTTTGATCGGCACTTCAAATCGCTCCTTTCTTTCAATTATTATTGTGCTTACAGTTTTCGCAGCCGTTCATAAAGCTGTCGATATTTTCGGCAACGCGGCTGTTTTCTGTAATGAATCTCAGTTTTATCAGCTGTCCGAGTTTATTCTCGTCATCAAACCGGAATTCACACTTGCTTATCCCCTTCAGGCAGCTCTTGAACAGAACTGATCTTACCAGACCGTCACAGAGCATAAGGTCACCGTGAGAATCATAATCGTATACTACGGTAATTTCCCCCTCATAGGAATAGGCTATAAATCCGATGACCTCTCCCCTGTCGAGAGCCTCGGTTATATGCAGCATGACAACATCGCTATGAGCCTCAACAAGCTTTTCATAGCCTTCTGTCGAATGCTTTTCCTGTATTTCGAGCATATTACTTCTCCTTGCCGATAGCGTTTCTCATCGCTCTGAGTTCGTCGGCTGTAAGCTCACGCCACTTTCCGGGCGGAAGCATTCCCAGCTTGAGAGGTCCGATACTTACGCGGCGCAGACGCGCAACTTCAAGTCCGACTGCCTCGCACATCTTTCGTATCTGACGGTTTCTGCCCTCTTTTATTGTAATAAGCAGAACAACTCTGCCTGTTTCTTTGGATTTTACAACAACATTAGCCGGAAGAGTCTTTCTTCCGTCGATCACAACGCCTTCAGAGAGGGCTACAAGCTGATCGTCGCTGATATCGGGACGCACTGTAACGCGGTAGGTCTTTGAGACATGGCGGCTCGGATGCATGATACTGTTAGCAAATTCGCCATCGTTGGTAAAGAGGAGAAGCCCCTCCGAATTGCGGTCAAGCCTTCCGACCGGATATACCCTCTCCTCAACATCCTCAAGGAGATCCATAACGCAGCGTCTTTCAAGCTCATCTGAAACAGTCGTTACATATCCGCGCGGCTTATTCAGCATTATATAGACGAAATTTCTCTTTCGCGGCAGCATAAGACGCTCGCCGTCAATAGTAATAAGATCCTTAAAGCCGCACTTATCTCCCGGCTTTACAGGATGACCATTCAGTTTTACTCTGCCCTGCTGCATCAGTTCCTCGGCTTTGCGGCGGGAACAGTAACCGCAGTCAGCGATCATTTTCTGTATTCTTATCTTTTCCACTTTAACTCCATTTTCCCTCAGAATAAATACCTTCTGAGTTTTGAGATTATCTTCTTCAAAGTGCCCTCATCATCTTCCTTATCGGGCACGTATACATTTATATTTTCAGCTGAAAACAGTGGTATATCCACAATATCCCTGTCCTTGAAGCTTACCCTCAGCGAAGCCGCTTCTTCTCCCTCTTTAACAGGAGCGTAAACGAACGGCGAAGCGATCAGTCTCAGTGCGAGATCCTCTGCTGAAGCATCAACGACTGTTATACCTGGAATATCGTCTCCGCAGCGAAGCTTCAGCTTATCCGCTTCACCGCCTACCGCATCAAGTTCAGGAAGCTGCTTCACCTCCGGCTTTACAAGCCTTACCTTTCCGAAGCCGAAATCGTAAAGAGACGAGTGATCCTGCCAGTCATTGCGGTCATTCAGCGTAACGCAGATAAGTCGCATACCGCTGCGCTCACACGCTGAAACGAGACATCTTCCGGCTTCATCAGTAAATCCGGTCTTGACACCGTAAACTCCCTCGCAGGTCGAGAGCAGTTTATTCGTATTTTTTAGCCAGCGCTCGTAAGGCGGATTGCCAAAGCAGAGCTTTATGCTCTTCTTTGAGCATATTTCGCGAAAAACAGGCTGTTTGAGTGCTTCCCTTGCGAGTATTGCCATGTCATAAGCCGAAGAGCCGTGACCTTCGCCCTCAAGTCCGGAAGGCGTTACGAAAAATGTATGCGAAAGACCGAGCGCCCTTGCTTTTTCGTTCATAAGCTCAGCAAAAGCAGGAATGCTGCCTGCAATTCTCACAGCAGCCGCATTTGCAGCATCATTTCCCGAAGGCAGCAGCATACCGCAGCAAAGAGCGTATTTTGTAACAATATCGCCCTCCTGAAGTCCCATAGAAGAACCCTCTACCTTTATTGCCTCACTGTCAACGACAAAAGGTACATCCAGACCTCCGCTTTCAATGCAAAGCAGAGCAGTCATGATCTTGGTCGTGCTTGCCATAGGAAGCTTTTCGCGGCAGTTCTTTTCATAGACTATCTCGCCGGTATCGGCTGAGATGAGCACAGCCGCCTTCGCTGAGATCTCAGGCACTTTTGTACTCTCACAGCGGGCATCCAAAACATACAGCGGCTGAGCTATGATTAGCATGACCGCTGCTATTACTGATAATATCTTTTTTGTCATTCCGCACCTCCGCAGCGTATAATTACGTTTACAGGATATGCGGTATCATGCCGTAATATGTCGGAACAGCGGTATCATTCGCCGTCCTTGTTTTTCCTCTTGCTCATGAAATCAGAGACCTTATCTATCACCATAGGCACCTTCTCAACTGCCACGCTGATAGGATCATTTGCCGGTGTCATAGGAACCATTTTTGAAGTTCCGTCCGGTGAGATCACAAGGAAGCCCTCCGGCTTGATAGAAACGCCTGCACCTGCACCGCCTCCGAAGAGATTCTTGTCATATTTTGAAGGTATATCAGAACCGCCGGAAGCAAATCCGTATGAGACCTTAGAGACTGGAATGATAGTAGTTCCGTCATCAAGCTTGATAGGCTCGCCGATAATAGCGTTCACATCAGCCATCTGCTTTATTTTTTCCATTGAGATTCCGAGAATATCGCTGACAGATGAATTATTCATACCCATGTTTATTTACCTCATTTCAGTATTATTTCTGCACGGCGGCAGCTTTTTTCATTTTGTGATTTTTGAGTTTCTTAGGTATCAGAACTCTGAATAGATATGTTATCAGGAACCATATTCCTGCTATAACCGCTGTTCCAAGACGAAAGCTTACGCTGAACGACGTGTCCCATCTTCCCTTGTCAAGACCGAATCCCGGCTGTATGTCGACAGTTTTGAAGCGTATGGTGAATAGTCTGCTCAGCTGAGCGAGCCCATTATAAATAAGTGTAGTGTATCTGCCGTAGTTTACGGCACATTTGTAAGCGTCCTCATTGGCAATTATGAAGTCGATGTAGAAATTACGGAACTTGAAGCCCTTGAATATCATGTTGGCAGGATTTTTTGCCGCAAGCCAGATATTTCCCAGCTTTTCGAGCTTTTCACCGAGTGGCTTCTTAGGCTCATCGTCTGCATCGTTATCCCAGTCATCGGAATCCTCCGCGGTGTTATCCTTATGCTTATGCTTTTTCTTCTTTTCCTTCTTTGAAGGCTTTTCGTCAGCCGCAGGAGCGTTCGCAGCAGTCTCCTCACTGATGACATCCGCAGTTTCAGCTTCGGAAGCAGACTCCTCGAGGAATTCCGCCTCATCACCTATGTCATCATAGACATCGAAATCTTCCTCAGGAAGTTCCTGTTCATCAGCAGGTTCTTTTTTCTTCTGAGACTTTTCAGCCTTTTTGCGCTTACGCTTATCCAGAAATCCCTCCTTAGAGGAATCCATAATGTCAAAGAACCATATCTTGACCTTATACTTCATTTTGCCGTCGATATAGCTGAAATCGACATCGGCAGGTATAACACATACAACGATGATAATGCCAAGTATAGCAAGTAATATCCAAAGCAGGATCTTGAGTATTATCATCACTGTTGCTCCTTTCTATCAGATGCCGTCCGGATCGGCGGTATCGTTTTCAGTATCAAATTCGGTCAGCATAGGCTGATCCGGCAGAGGTGGAAGATCAGCTATCGAACTAAGCCCGAAGCTTCGGAGGAATACCGGAGTAGTACGGTAAACTATCGGCTTTCCGGGAACATCGAGCCTTCCTGCCTCTTCAACGAGACCTTTCTCAACGAGGTTGTTTATTACCGATGAGCTGTCTATTCCGCGCACATTCTCTACGAATCCCTTTGAAACGGGCTGATTATATGCGATTATTGTCAGAGCCTCAAGAGCGGCATTTGAAAGCGGTGCAGAACGTTTAGTTTCAAGAGCCGCTTTTACCTGCGGTGAAAACTCCTCGCGCGTACACATCTGATAGCTGCTGTCGAGTTTTTTTATCGTGATACCGCTGCCGCAGTCCTCATAGCGGTCGTTGAGCAGTCTTACCATTGAAGGCAGAGAACCAATGTCCACTCCGCTCGCCTCTGAAAGACGGTATATCTCGATAGGCTCGCCGCTTGCAAAGAGTATAGCCTCTATTGCTCCGAGTTTCTCTTTGATCTCCAAGTTTTTTTCACTCCGTTCTTTCTTCCCTTGAAAAAAATCATCATATTGTCCTCGCTGATAGTGATACGCCCCGATCTTGTGAGTTCGAGGACAGCAAGGAATGTAGCAACTCTTGCTGAACGGTCGGTAACGCCGTCGTAGAGCTTGTCCATATAGACCTCGCCTGTGGAATAAAGCTCTCTCAGAACGTGGACTACTTTTGATATAACTGAAACTATCCTGCGTTTCACCACAGAATTGATCTTGTTTTCAACTCTCAGCTTAGAGACTTCATTTTTGATACTTTTCTGCGAGATCATGCTGTAAGCAATGGCAAGACGTTCCGGCTCATGCACAAGAGAATACGTCATATCCGCCTTTATCTTCATAGGCTTTCTTACGAAAATATCACCGCCGCAGAAAGACTCGGCAAGCTTTGCAGCCGCAAGCTTACAGAGCGAATACTCAATAAGAGCGCCCTCAAGTTCCTTCTTCATCTGTTCAGCCTCTTCCGGCTGCGGAAGAAGTGAAGCGGTCTTGATATAGATGAGCCGCGCCGCCATTTCAAGGAATTCTCCTGCAAGTTCGAGATCCTGTTCACGCGCCTGATCCATGTAAAGCAGATACTGTTCAAGCAGCTTCGAGATCTCAATATCGCAGATATTCAGTTTATGCTTGTTTATGAGGTTCAGCAGCAGATCAAGAGGGCCTTCAAAGACCTCCAGCTTGAACGATATGCTTTCCATTATCAGTTGCCCCACTTATGTTCAGGAATCTTGACAAGTATGTCCCACATCCAGTTATAGACCTTATCCTGTGCGAGATAAAGCAGATTGTACTTATGCGGGATCAGATCGAGATTGAGTATCAATATGAAAGCAAGGAATCCCATCTGTATCTCACGGTAGTGCATATATACCCAGCGGTCAAACTTATTGCTTGTGAAATAGCGCATTACATTGAAACCGTCAAGCGGCGGTATCGGTATGAGGTTGAAAATCGCGAGACCGATATTCACTATCATCAGGAACTCCATGAGCAGCATTACGCAGAATGTTGTAGTAATACGGTCATTGAGAAGGTAATCACGATATGCCCGGAAGCCGTCCTCTGTACATAGCATACAGGCTTTGACAAGTCCGGCAGCGAAGGCAGCGATGAGGTTCGAGACAGGTCCTGCGAGCGCAGTAAGAGCCATTCCTCTGCGAGGATTTCTCATTCTTGAAGGATTAACCTCAACCGGCTTAGCCCATCCGAAGCCGGTTAGCAGCATGAGCAGCGAGCCCATCGGATCGAGATGAGCGAAAGGTGTCAGCGTTATACGTCCCTGTCTGTCAGCAGTATCATCTCCGTGAAGCTTTGCAACAAGAGCGTGTGCGGACTCATGCAGAGGAAGTACAAGAAGAAGAGTCGCAGCTCTTGCAAAATATTTGATAAAATGTTCTATGTTCATAATTATCCTTTCAAAATGTCACCTATAAATAATAATACAGTTTATATTATACTACATTCTAACAATATTTTCAAGTAATATACGAAAATTTAACCTCTCAAAAAATTTTTTCAAGTTTTTTTCAAAAAACACTTGCTTTTTTTTTAGTTTTGTGTTAGAATAATCATGTTGTATTTTTTCACAAGTTTTTTAAGGAGGTGCAGCCTGATGGCAAAATGTGATATTTGTGGCAAGGGAGTTACTTTCGGTATCAAGGTTTCTCACTCTCACAGAAGAACAAACAGAACATGGAAGCCTAATGTTAAGCGTGTTAAGGCTATCGTCAAGGGTACTCCTTGTCATATCTACGCTTGCTCAAGATGCCTGCGTTCAGGTAAAGTTGAGAGAGCTAACTAATTGTTCAACGAAATAAAGAGCGTTCCGGAAGGAGCGCTCTTATTTTTTTATGCAGAACTGCTCTCCTTTAAAGGAGAGCAGCCGATTTTTTATTTCACATATTCGCTTAAACCATTGATATTTGCTTTTTTGAGCTCATTGGCAATGAGCTGTGCAATTACAGGTGAACCTGTCTCATTTAAGTGAGTTGTATCGAAATGCAGCTTAGCAGCGTTGTCGTAGCCGATAGAATTGTAGTAATTCACCATAGCGCCGTTGACATCAACGTATGGTATTGAGTACTTAGCCGCAAGACGCTTGCAGGCATCAGCGTAATCTGTGTATGATCCCACGAATCTGCCATTGCTGTAAGCTTTCAGTCCGAGCGTACAGGACATCAGGATAGGTGTTGCTCCCTTAGCCTTAGTATCCTTTATGAAGGACGTTATGTACCACTCATATGAGCCGCTCGAAGGATTATCAACATTGCCGCAGAGCGGAGCATATCTGTCTGCATAGGACTTTCCCGCATCGTTTATCGCAAACTGTATAGTCACGAAATCGCCCTGCTTTAGGTTATCAGCAACAGCTGCAAATCTGCCTTCATCGTAGAATTTCTTGGAGCTTCTTCCAGCCATTGCGTGGTTGTAGATGCTCAGACCGTCCGAGAAGAATTCGGGGATATTATAACCCCAGCCCTGTATAGGACCGCCCTGCTGTGACTGCTTTCGTGCATCGTAGTACATACAGGTCGAATCACCAACAAGATAAAGTGCAGGCTTGCTTGTGTCGATATCCTGACCGTGAGCGTTAGGATCATAGACCTCAGCAACAGGCTCATCGGTAAGCGTTATCGTGAGGTAATCGAAATTCGGACCGCCGTCGCTGACTGCCGATTCAAACTTGATCTTGTTCTCTCCGGCTTTGAGCGGAAGTACAAGTCCGAGTGCATCCCAGTTGGTCCATGCACCGGTCGGCGCAAAGGACTGCATCCAGTAGGTCTGGGTATCGCCGTTCACGTATACGGCGGTCTTTCTGTCTGCCGCCGAGCCGTTGGCAAAGCGGACGTACGCCATATATCTTCCGGCTTCCGGAGCATTCACAGTAAATGTGATACTGCTGCCGAGCTGATTTGCGAGGTCGATATATCCGGTATTTGAGGTCTTGCCCATTGAAGCATCCGTCTTGGTATATCCGGCATTTGTATCCTGAGTCCAGCCGTCAGTCCACTCCTGATCCACTGCGAAATAGTAGCCAGCCCACGGATCAGAAGGCTCGGTTACAGGCTCTTCCTCGTATTCGACAGGCGGAAGCTCTTCGAGCAGAAGTGTGCAGCGCTGGATAAACATGGCATCCTGAAGATTTACGCCGTCATTGCCGACAACATCAGCGTTGATTATGCCTTTATCTGTAATACCGTCCTCTTTTCCGACTCCGTATTTTGCAGGATTCAGGAAATACTGCATTATCATAACAACATCCGACATATCTACCTGACCGTCACAGTTCGCATCGCCCGGACGCTTCTTTATAACATTGCCATGAGTTACAGGCGCTTCTGTTTCGGTCACCGGTTCATCTGTAACAGGCTCTGTTGTGGGATCCTCCTCTTTAACGACCTCTGCGATCCACTTCTGGCAGTTATGCGAATTGCGCTCCCACTCCTGAACATTAGCACCAGCCGACATCGAAGCACTTGCGACCTCCATTGCACTGCTGTCACCGGAGCATCTTGTAACGATAGTATAGCTGCCGTCCGTATTCGGGAAGAACCTGAACCACTGAGCGTTTGAGTTAGTATTAGTATAGATGCCTATATTTGTTCCGTTATCTGCTTTGCCATAGTCAACATCAAGCAGGAATGTCTGACCGCCGTCAAGCTCAGACCAGATCTCGTAATAATTATAGCCCTTATGTCTGAGATGCCACGTATTCCAGTCGCCTATGCTGTCTCCGTTCCACTGCTGAACATTTGCACCGGCTTCTGCCTTACCGTCCTTGACTTCGAGGTAAAGTCCGCTGTTTACGTTCTTGAAACGATACTTCACAGAGGTATCCATTTCAGCAGGCTGAGGTGCAAGACCTGTAAGGTCAGCCATTATCTCGGCTAATTTAACAGCACCCGCCTTGCTCTGGTGGAGATCGTCCGCAGAGCCGTTAGCCTGTATAGCATAGTAGGAAGCCATTCCGTCATAGCCGACAGAAAGACCGAAATCCTGCCACGGTGTGAACAGGTCGAGGACCTTAACATTCTCAGCAGCACCGACCTGATCGAGCTGACCGCCGAACCAGCGTCCGGTAAGCAGCGGACTTCTTGTGAGGTCGCCTCGTCTTCCCTGCTGTTTTACAAGGAGCACTGTCATCCCCTTTGCCTTTGCCTTCTGCGTCATATATGTAACAGTTTCGGCATATTCAGTTTCATTGGAATAGTTCTTATCGTTGATACCGATAGAGATTATGTAATAATCGCCCTTTTTACCGTATGCTTCGATAGGTGCGAACTGACCGCCGTCGAGGAATCCCTTAGCGTACTGTCCTGATGTTGCCATATTGCGGACTTCGTATCCGCTTCCTGCGATCTTGCTCTGGAAGAACTGTCCCCAGCCGTGCTGAGCAGAATCATCCTGATTATAGTAGTTCGCAACGGTGGAATCGCCGCATATCCATACAGTCGGCGGCATCTCACCGGTAGTATTCACCTGTTTTATCTCGATAGCAGATATTGACCTCTCACCGTTCTTGATGCCTGTAACAGCCTGTATATTGAGCTGTCCGTCTGTTACCGGAAGCTTGACTGTTTCAGTGGCATTCAGCCTTGTGAGGTTCATCATCTGAAGCATACCCTCCATTTTGATAGAGGTACGCGGCGCATTGCCGACTGTAACCTTGACCTCATAAAGGCCCTTCGGGAGATCGACATTGAAAGTATTGCCGGTATCATCGGAATTAAATACAACGCAATCGCTGCCGGCACCGCGTCCGCTTGTCGAAGCGTTGGTTACGTTCCATGTCTGAGCGAAACCGTAGCCCCTTGAAGTGTTATAGCCGTCCGAAGCCGATACTCCGGTGTAGCCGCTTTCGGTGCCGCCTCCGCCGAGATCGAATTTCCATTCTGTGGCTGCCGCCGAAGCTTCAAGTCCTGATTTTGCCGGGATCTCGCCTATACCCGCAAACATACCCAGCGACATCGCTGCCGAAACGATACCGCTGACAATTTTTTTGAATCGCATATTAAATCCTCCAGTTCATAAATATCTCACGCTGCCTAAAGCGCTCGAAGATCACGCGAATACATCTGTATAGATTTTACCACAGTTTTACCGCAAAGTCAATAGTATAACTATACATATTACGATCTTTTTTGTGATATTTTTCTCAAACCTCAAAAACTGTTATCTATTGAAAAATCTCCGCAGATGTGTTATACTTAATTGATACATCATTGCATAAGAGGTGAACACTATGCCTGAAAAACACGTTCATAACGGACACAGAAAACGTCTCAGACAAAAATACCTTTCCAACGGATTCTCAGGGTTTACCGATCAGGAACTCATCGAAATGCTGCTGTTCACTACCATTCCACGCTCCAACACAAGCACTGCGGCAAGCAATCTCCTGAAAGAGTTTGATACGATAGATAATATAATCCACTCAGAGCCATCCGAGCTCCAGAAGGTCGCCGGTATAGGCGCTTCGAGTGCTGATCTGCTGAATACGATCGGCAAAATAGTTGATAAGCTTTCCGAACAGAAGCTTATGGAGGTCTGCTGCGATCCGCGCGAGGTGATAAAGAATTATGTCAAGGAGCGCTTCTGCCGTCTGCCGGCAAATACCGTTTCACTCATCCTTTGCGATGAACTTTTGAATATCGTCAATGCACGCGATTGTCCCGTGGACTGCATCCTGCGCGGAACAGTCACTCTCCGCGGACTGCTCGAGGATATTCTCTTCACAGACGCTTCACACGTCATTATAGCATTCAACCACAAAGACCATATCGCTGTTCCGGAGGATAACGATTACCTCATAACAAATAATATAGCATCTTCTATCCAGAAACTCGATATACTTCTTGAGGACGTTCTCGTAATAGGCGAAAAAGGTAATGTTTTTTCGTTCCGCGAAAGCGGTTCATTCAGTTTCTGAGATCAGAAAACGAAAGCAGAAAAATAATATGTTCAGTATTGCATTTTTAACGCAATTAATATGTTCGTCTCCGAGGAGGACTCAATGAAGATAAGTATTATATCTGCAATTCTTCTTATATTGGGACTTTGCGGTATGATAGGCTCACTCGCGTGGGTGCTCGGACGCGGTAACCGCAACCGCCTGGCAAGGCTCTTCATCAGCTGTCAGGCTTCAATAGTTCTTTGGATAGTCTCCGAGCTGCTCATTCAGTTTTCGGCAACGCAGTCGCAATACTGGAAAAGCTACCTCATAGGCAACGTCGGTATCAGCTGTTTCAGTCCGCTGTGGCTTATGCTTACCGCTGAATACTCTGAAGTATCGCCCAAAGCAAAGAAAAATCTGAGCCTCACTCTGCTCATCTCATTAGCTTCAATGATAGTCATATGCACTAACAAGAAGCATCATTTGTACTATTCAGTTTTCGATGAGGGAGATGTGAAATACGGTCCGCTTTTCTATGTTTTCCAGATGATATACTATATCTGCATCATCTCCGGCTTTGTACTCATCGGACTGAAACACAGACGCAAACACGAAATGATAAACAAGCAGTCTGTGCTGCTGATACTTTCGTCTGCGATACCGCTTATCGTAAACACACTTTCCATCGCAAACGTCTTTCACTCCAAACTCCGCCTTACGCCGTTTATCTTCGGACTTTCAAGTCTGCTGCTCATCATCGCACTCGGCAGGTATGGGCTTCTCAACATTAACAGCATCGCAATGCGCGAAACTATCGACAACATCGACAGCGGTGTTGTGATCTTCAATACAAACGGCTATATTTCCTATAAAAACAAATACATAGAAAGCCTGCCTTTTCTGAAGAACATCAAAACCTCACAACAATTCATCAAGGCGGTTTCAGAAGCCGCAGATCAGGAGATACCTGCGAATTTCTCGACTGCGGAGATAAAATGCGGTAACGAGTATTACAGCCTTAAGCAGTCCGACTGCGACAACAAAAACGGAAACCTCGTTGCACGTACCATCACTCTCACCAATGTCACCGAATACCACGAGCATATGATCGCTGAAAAGCAGCTGAGCCTCGAACAGGAACGCACCCGCATTGCTCAGGAAATGCACGATTCAGCCGGACATACCTTCACGATGATAAGTGCCCTTGCAAGACTGCTCCGCTCGGATATGCAGGCGGAAATCCCAGATACATCGGACGTTCTCGAAAAGGTATCCGAGATAGACGGGCTTTCACGGAGCGGTGTCACGCAGCTTCGCTGTACTATCAACAATCTGCGCGATCAGGCATTTATGTCATCTGTAACCAACGCCATACAGTCCGTGGTAACAGCTATCCGCGGAGTTGAAGTCGAGCTGTGCATTCAGGGGGAAGAGGACGAGCGGTATCAGTTCTGCATCAGAGAAATGTACGACAACTGCCGCGAAACTATCACCAACGCTCTGCGCTATTCAAACGCGGACAAAATAGACATTATCCTCAAATTCCTGCCCGAACGCATCGAGCTCCACATTCTCGACAACGGCGACGGCTGTGATAATATCGAGGAGCACAACGGTCTGCACGGGATACGCAGCCGCACGGAAAGTCTCGGCGGCGAAGTAAGGTTTATGTCAATGGCAAACGAGGGATTTCATACAAGTATAAGGATACCTGTCAAGGAGGTGCAATCATGATAAAGATACTGCTGGTTGACGACGTGCCTATTCTGCGCGCCGGTCTTAAAGCCGTCATCTCAGGAGACAGTGAGCTGAAAGTTGTCGGGGAAGCCTCAAACGGCAAGGAGGCTCTTGAAATGTCCACACGCCTTAAACCCGATGTCGTTCTTATGGATATGCGAATGCCCGATTTCGACGGCAGCTACGGCACAAGGCAGATTAAAACGTGCCTTCCGGGGATAAAGGTACTCGTACTGACGACGTTCGACGATCAGGAAACCGTTGACCGCGCTGTTGCAGCCGGTGCAGACGGATATATCCTTAAAGAAATGGACAACGACAAGATAGTCAGTTCCATAAAAGCTGTCGCAGGCGGCATCAATGTATTCTGCGACAACATCTTCCAGTCGATAAAGAGGAACGTAGTGCAGTCCGCACCAAAGGACTTCGGACTTACCGAGCGCGAGATAGACTTCATTCGCCTTATCTGCGAAGGTGCTGACAACAAGGAGATCTCAGCAAAGCTCTTCCTCGCTGAGGGAACTGTCCGCAACGGTATTTCCCGTCTGCTTGAAAAACTCAGTCTCAAGGACCGCACACAGCTTGCAGTCTTTGCAATAAAAAACAATATCGTTTAACGTTTCCGGAACACCGCGCCGACCAGCAATGGCCGGCGTTTTTTTATTATAGTGACATTTGTCACTCGCAAAGTGACAGCCGACCTCTTCCAAATTCCGGCAGAATGCGTATAATTAAAGCATAGACTACGGAAAGACAGGTGAACTTCTATGAAAGTGATGTTCTATGAAATTAACGACTGCGAATATGAGTACCTTAACGGCAGACCGGCGATAACAGCTCCTTACTGTACTGACTTTGCACTACTTAAAAAATACCATTTTGTACAGCTTATAGACGGTCGCTGGGTACATTATATGACTGAACGCGAAATTGATAATATGAGAAAATATCCCAACGGCGAACCACTTATTATCTATGATGATGAGGAACGATACATAATGCCTGAAAACCAGCAGCCGGAAAGGGATTCTGAAAACGATGCTATTGTTACAATAGGTCTGACGCTCCTGTTTTTGCTCGGGTTCTGCATGACAACTGTCAACTCAAATATCGGCAGCAGTGCAATGTTTGTAAGTTTTATATCTTTATTAGCTTGTGCTCTCGGTTTAAAAAACAAATCGGCAGGGGTAGTGGTCATCATTATTTTAGTTGGCTTGCAATTAGTTTCTGTAATTCTATTAATGGCAGCTATCAACAGCTGTCTCTACGAATGCAGCACTATCGGCTGAACAGTTAGTCTGCTCATGAGGTTTTAATGCTATGAGGATACACATCAACACAGATCACGGCACAATATCGCCGTACAGTATATTTCTCATGCTTGCATTAGCTGCCGGAACTGCTGTTATCATCCGGCTTTGTATCAGGCGCGGGATAACTCTGAGGAAGTCGCTTCTCCTTGCTGCAATGATACCGCCTATGTGCATAAGCTGTGCTGCGGCTTTCGCATTCTTGACATCCGGCGGAAGGATATTCGGATTTGCTTCGATAGGTGCAGCTGCCGGAGTATACATCACAGCACTGCTCATCTCGCTCATATGGCAGAGCCCCGGTGAAAGAGCGATCCTGCTCCAGAACTGTACATTCGCACTTCCGCTGATGTACGGCATAGCAAAGATAGGCTGCTTCACCGCAGGATGCTGTCACGGTATCTGCTATGACGGTCTGCTCTGTGTAAGGTACACCGGAAAACGCATCGGCGATATATGTGTATTCCCGGTACAGCTCATGGAATCAGTTGTGTTCATCGCTATATTCATTGCCGGAATGGTATTTCTTAAAAAACACGATATACATTCAGTGCAAAAGGTCGCAATTCTTTCAGCCGCAGCAAAATTTGTCCTTGAATTTCTCAGAAAGTCGCACTCCCACAGGGCATTATCAATCGAACAGGCTATCTGCCTGCTGGTAACTATCGCGTGTCTCATCAATATGAAGAAAACTCAGAAACGTAAGAAGGTCACTGCAAAGCCAGTGACACAGTAACGAAAGGGTGTGTTTCTATGAAAACAACTGCTATGACAGGCACCTTCAACCGTACTCGGAATGAACGTGCTTCAATGAAAAACAAGAACATCTTCCAGAGTATGCGCTGCGCCTTTCAGGGTATGCAGACAGCGTGGAAGGAGGAACGCAATTTCCGCGAATATACAGCGATATACTCCGTGTTCTTCTTCGCAGGACTTATGCTCGGAGTTTCCGCGGCAGAATTTCTGATCGGCTTTGCACTGGTCTGCGGAGTCTTTGCGGCGGAGTACCTCAACACTGCCATTGAACGTCTCCTCGACACTAAATTTCCCGAAATATCCGCCGATAACAAGTTCATAAAGGATACTGCCGCAGCCGGTGTATTCATTCTGTCGATAGCATTCTTCGTATCGCAGGCAATTATACTTATCCCGAAATTTCTGGAGATGATGTGATGAGAATTCTGATTATGTACGCAACTCTGATGCCTGTTGTAATCGCCGGAGCTGCAAATATGCTGTTCACGAAAACGCAGCTCTACTGCTCCCACTGTGCTCCGATAGACGGCGGAAAAAACTTCTCCGACGGCAAGCGCATCTTCGGTGACAATAAGACGTGGGCAGGCTTTTTCGGTATGATAGCCGCTACTGCTCTCGCGCAGATAATGTGGGGACTTCTCACAGCGTCGTCCGGAGCAATAGGCAGCCGCAACGAGCTATATCAGAGCTTTGACAATTCTCTGCTGTTCAACGCCTTAGCCGGTGCGATGTTCGGACTTGCCTACGTCCTCTGCGAACTGCCGAACAGCTTCATCAAGCGCCGCTTAGACATAAAGCCGGGAAAGACCTCACACGGCTTCAAAGGTGCGCTGTTCTTCATCATCGACCAAATAGACTCGCTGCTCGGAGTAGTCCTGATTCTGACACTGTTCACAGGTCTCACTATTCCGCAGTACATACAGTATATCGTGCTCGGTGCACTGACTCATATCGCGCTGAACCTGATACTTTACGCGGCAAAGATCCGCAAAAATCTTTAACGTGAAAGGAGCATTCATATGCTGAAACGACTTAATATCTACTTCCGGGAAATGTATCCTCTGATACCGAGACTTCTGCTCGGCGGAATAGTTTTCTTCGAGATATACTTCATTATCCTCCTCAATAACGGAGTGACAAGCTTCCAGATAAGCGCAGCCGAATTCATCGGCGGCTTTACGGTATTCAGTTTCCTTTGCTGGCTGCGTATCGCTGACGACTTCAAAGACTACGAACTCGATTGCCGGCTGTTCAAGGAGCGTCCGCTCCCCTCCGGCAGAGTTACGAAAAAGGATCTTGGTATCTTCATTGGTCTGCTCATTGCGGTAACAGTTCTTCTGAACGTCTGCTTTATGAACAACATACCATTCTTCGTATTCCTCTACGTCTACGGAACGCTGATGTCGATGTGGTTCTTCCAGAAGAAAAAGATACAGAAAAGTCTGCCGCTCGCGCTCGTCACCCACAATCCGGTGCAGATGATAATGAACATCTACATCATCTCGTTCACCTGCATAAAGTACGGTCTGAGCGCATTCACACTAACGACAATCCTCGCCGCTTTCACACTCTATTTTCCGGCACTGATATGGGAGGTCTCCCGCAAGATAAAAGCTCCCGAAGATGAGACCGAGTACGTCACCTACTCGAAGCTTTTCGGCTACCGCAGGGCAACGAGGTTTGTCCTGATACTCACAATTGTTGACATCATCACGAATTTCCTGCTGGTATACCGACTCAGCTGGCTCTCCGTCATCGCACTCTTTATCAACGTCTGCTGGATGACGTGGAAATTCATCGAATATATGCGCGATCCGCACAGGTTCAGACTCGTTGAGAAGGTCGAGCGCTACACATACATTCAGGAGAGCATCATGCTCCTGACCGTCGGAGGATATATCGCTTTTGCGAGGTGAGAAATATGATCGTAACCGCTGAAAATTACACACAGTTCTGCGTTGGTGCAAAGGCTGAAAGGCTGTTTCAGATGAAGCAGCACGGAATGAACGTCCCGGAGCTGTTCTGCGTGACAGATGAAACAAAGCAAGAGGAAGTCCATGAATATGTACGCAGGAAATTTCCCGAAGGAACGCTGTTTTCCGTCCGTTCATCCGCGTCTGCCGAGGACAGTTCATCGTTCTCGTTTGCCGGTCCCGTCAGACGAGCTCCCAGAGAAAATCAGACTATGCCGTGCGTCTGCCAACAGCGAAAGCGTGACCGAATACCTCCGCATAAGCGGCATACGCCGCACGGATCTTCACATCAATGTCATTGTGCAGGTCATGGTAAACGCTGACTGCTCCGGCGTTATCTTCACCGCAAATCCGCAGGGTATCCTTAGCGAGGCCGTCATTACGGTCGGATACGGAACAGGTGACAATGTAGTCGAGGATCGTGTAGCTGTCAACACCTATTACTGTAATCGCTACGACAGCAGCTTTTACGCAGAGCTGCATGATGATGCTCCGAAGCTCGGCAGCGATATTATCACAACGCTGCTGAAGATCGCTGCGGATGTCCGGGAGCAGTTCGGCTGCGAATGTGATATTGAGTACGCAGTCAAGAACGGCGAGGTGTTCGTTTTGCAGACAAGACCGATAACGACTCTTCGCCCAGACGGTCACATTATCCTCGACAGCAGCAATATTTCGGAGAGCTATCCCGGTATTTCCTCGCCGATGACTATAAGCTTGGTCAAGGATGTTTACAGTCTCGTATTCAGCAGCTGCGTCCGCCGCATAACCCGCAATGACGGAACTGCCGAGCGTCTGGAAAGCGTTCTCGCCAATATGACCGACTCCGCAAACGGCAGGATATATTACCGGATAAGCAGCTGGTACGATGTTATCACAATGCTGCCGTTCAGCAGAAAGATCATCCCCGTATGGCAGGAAATGCTCGGTATTTCGGACAAAAGCGTTACACGCTCATCGAAATTCCCGAGCCGTATGACTAAGCTGAGAGTGATGCTTTCGTTCATTCAGCTCATCTCCGCAAACGAGCGGAATATGAAGAAGCTGAACCGGAAATTCGATGATATGTACCCGGAGTTCAGTGCGCGAATACATCAGACCGACTCCCCTGCCGAGCTCTTCGGCATATACGTTGAACTGAAAAATGCACTCGGCAATTGCTGGGATCTGACGCTGGTAAATGATATGTACTCTTTCATTTTCACCGGTCTGCTCAAACATTCTCTCAGGTGTAAAAACCCGGAAAATACGGCAAATCAGATCATCTGCGGTTCAAATTCGATAGAAAGTATGAAGCCTGTCAGACTTCTGACGGCTATCCGGAAAACGCTCCGTGAAGAGGACAGCTACGAGGAATTCTGTTCAATTTCAACGCAGGAGGAATTCAGGGAATTCGTCTCGCGTCCTACACGCTCGGCGCAGCTGATAACGGAATTCATCGAGGAATACGGCGACCGCTGCTCATGTGAACTAAAACTTGAAGCAGCTACCTACCGCACCGATCCGCTGCTATTTGTCGAGACCGTCTCAACTTTCGCGGACATTAAACCGCCCGAAACAGCTGCCCGTCCTAAGCTGCACGGTCTCTCTAAAATCTACGCAAAGAAGGCTTACAACGGTATTCTGCTCCGCGAGAAATCGAGGATGTCGCGCGGCAAGATCTTCGGACTTATCCGTGAAATAATCCTTAAATGCGGCAGTGACCTCAGCAAACAAGGTATTATCGGACATCAGAAGGATGTATTCTATCTGACGTTCTCCGAGCTTGAACAGGCTGTAAACGGCAAGACCTCCGGTCTGCGTGAACTCATAGCTTCACGAAAGAAGCAATGGAAAGCCTTTGCAGCTATACCGCCGTACACGCGCATTGTTTTCGACCGTGAAGTCTTCGACAAGCACCCGGCGGACTTCGTTTCCGACACCATTCACAACGATGATACGCTTATCTACGGCACTCCGTGTTCATCCGGAATAGTCGAGGGCGAGGTAGCTCATATCTCCGCACTCACCGCTGATACCGACGTTTCCGGAAAGATAATCTTAGCAGATGTCACCGATCCGGGCTGGGTGTATGTCATATCGCAGTCGCTCGGCATTATCTCAAAGCGCGGTTCTCTGCTCTCCCACACTGCAATCATCTCACGCGAGCTCAGAAAGCCGGCTGTTGTCGGCGTGGGCAATGCCTGTGACCACATTCACGACGGCGATCATGTTCGTCTGAACGGAATCGACGGCACGGTGCAGGTAATACAGCGCGCCGCTTCATAAAGGAGACAAATATGAAATTCAAGGCAGTCAATTTTGATACTAATGATAAAAAAAGCGTCCGGTGTTTTCTGCGGTTTCCGGCTAAGCTCTATACGAAAAAGCAGCTGACGCAGGATCCGGCGACCGAAAAAGCTATCCTCAGAGGCAGACATACTCTCAGCCACTATTTTTCCGTGTATCCGTTTCTCGTATACGATGAAAAGCGCAATGTCGCCGGACGCTGCATTCTGACTGTCTATCCCGGCTCAGCTTGCGCGTACATCGGCTTTTTCGAGTGCATAGACAACTCCGCAGCTGCACGATGTATTTTCAGAGCAGCAGAGGCTAAGGCAAAAAAGCTTGGCTGCACTTCACTTGTAGGACCTGTTGACGCTTCATTCTGGATAGGCTACCGTCTCAAGACAAACTGCTTCGATAAGCTGCCCTACACCGGCGAGCCATACAATCTGCCATATTACGAGCAATTTTTTCTCGAAAACGGATTCTGTGTCAGCGGTGAATACGTCTCGAACCGCTACGGTAAGATACCGCCGAGCTTCCTGAACAGGAGGAATGTCCGCAGACTTCAGCACTTCACGGAAAACGGCTACTCGATATGCTCCCTTGAAAAGGAAACATTCGACAAGAGCCTGCGCGAGATATACCGGCTTCTGATCTCTCTTTACAGCGATTTCCAGACCTTCTCGCACATCACAGAGGACGAATTCTGTGCGCTGTACAGCTCTATGAAGTTCGCTGCCGACTACCATATGATAAAGATAGCTTATCATAACGGAAGGGCTGTGGGATTCTTTGTCACACTTCCGAATTACGGGAACGCTTCGAGCGGAAGGCTTACTCCCTTAAAGCTCCTTCACATATTAAAGGTGAAAAAAGCGCCCGAGGACTACATTCTCCTGTACCTCGGCACAGAACCGGAGCACCTCGGTCTCGGCAAGGCTCTCTCTGAATGTCTCCTCCGCGAGATATGCAAAAAGCAGGCGTTCTCCGTCGGTGCGCTTATCCGCAAAGGCAAGGTCACCGGAAGCTATTTCAACCAGCTCATAGAAGAGCAGTACACCTACGCGCTGTACGAGAAAAAGCTGTAAGATATACTGCCACACTGTTATCAGCAGTTTCTTTATTACAAACTAAAGCCCCGGAACGATGTCCGGGGCTTTTCGTACTTATGTTAAACTAAACTCAGCAAAATCATGCAAGAGCAGCCTTTATTGCATCAACACGGTCTGTCTTTTCCCATGCAACACCGAGATCCTCGCGTCCCATATGACCGTATGCAGCAAGCTGTCTGTACTGCGGCTTTCTGAGATTGAGCATTTCGATTATAGCTGTCGGACGAAGATCAAACACCTTGCTTACAGCTTCTGAAAGCTTGTCCTCATCAACTTTTCCTGTACCGAATGTATCAACGAGTATTGATATTGGCTTAGCAACGCCGATAGCATATGAAAGCTGTACCTCACACTTGTCAGCAAGACCGGCTGCAACGATATTCTTAGCGATATAACGTGCTGCATAAGCTGCACTGCGGTCAACCTTCGTCGGGTCCTTACCGCTGAATGCTCCGCCGCCGTGACGTGAATATCCGCCGTAGGTATCAACGATGATCTTGCGTCCTGTAAGACCGCTGTCTCCCTGAGGACCGCCGACAACAAAACGTCCTGTCGGGTTGATGAAGAGCTTGGTATTCTCGTCCATAAGGTCAGCCGGGATAACAGCCTTGATAACGAATTCCTCGATGTCCTTGCGTACCTGCTCAAGAGAGATGTCAGCTGAATGCTGTGATGATACTACAACAGCGTCAACTCTTACAGGCTTTCCGTTATCGTACTCAACTGTTACCTGCGATTTTCCGTCCGGACGGAGATAGCGCAGTGTACCGTCCTTTCTGACCTCTGTAAGTTTAAGCGAAAGCTTATGTGCAAGAGAGATCGGGAGCGGCATGAGTTCAGGAGTTTCATTGCAGGCAAAACCGAACATGATACCCTGATCGCCGGCACCGTTTGAAAGTCCGTCATTCTCGTTGTTTTCCTCACGATACTCGAACGCCTCGTTAACGCCCATAGCAATATCAGGCGACTGACCGTCGATAGAAGTGAGAACAGCGCAGGTATGAGCATCGAAGCCATACTTTGCTCTGTCATAGCCGATGTCTGTTACAACCTGACGTGCGATCTTAGGAATATCGACATCAGCAGTAGTTGAGATCTCGCCCATTACCATTATCATACCTGTTGTAACGCAGGTCTCGCAGGCAACTCTGCCTGTTTTGTCCTGTTCAAGGATAGCATCGAGAACTGCATCAGAGATCTGATCGCATATTTTATCGGGATGTCCCTCTGTAACTGATTCTGAAGTGAAAAAGCATTTGCTCATTTAAATAAAACCTCCTGAAAATAATAAAGGCGCACTCCGTAAGAAGTGCGCTGTTTTCCATTGAAAAAACTCCTCATCTTCCGGATAAACCGCAGGATTTAGCACCTTGTCTGAATTAAACAGTCAGGTTGCCGGGCTTCACAGGACCTGTTTCCTCCGCCGCTCTTGATAAGGTTATGAAATAATTATACTACAAAGGTCGGAATTTGTCAATAGTTATTGCCCTTGTGCAACAAATTTTTTCAGGAAAACAAACGAGCCTCCTTTTACGGAAGCTCATCTGCCATGATATAGGGATTATTGGGGATTTAATAATTTAATGTTGGGGTAAACATTAAACTAACATGAAAATCAGCTTCAGGATCTCTCCTTCAGCAATTATATTATATAGTATATATGTGTAGATAGTGTGATGAAAAGACAGATATGTTGTTACGAAAAAATCAATATTTTATGAATTAGTATTTTTTGCGCACCGGTTTGCAGATAAAAGATTTCCTCAGCTGCCGGCAATTCCCAAAAAATCCAAAGAACTGACCATAACGGTCAGTTCTTTGGATTATGTTACTCAATTACGTCCTGTGCGCTTATTCTGAACCAGAATGTTGAGCCCTTGCCCTTAGTACTGCGGACACCATAATCGTAGTTATGAAGCTTCAGAACAGCCTTTACTATTGAAAGTCCAAGGCCTGTTCCGACTACCTCTCGCTTGTGATTTTCCGAGCGGTAGTATTTATCGAAAATAAGCTTTATCTTGTCCTCTTCGATGCCGTCGCCGGTATCTTCGACCTCAATGAGAACTCCTTCCGGAGTATTTATCTGCCTTACAAATACCTGTTTATCCTCGCCGGTATAGTTTATGGCATTATTGATGAGGTTATAGATGACCTGCTCTATCTTGCTGACATCACAGCGGACGTTCTTTTCGCTGTCCGGAGTGAATAATATATTGTATCCCATTTTTTCCGAGATTCCCTTGAAGCGCTCTATTATCTCACCAAGCTTGCTGCTGATCTCAAATTCAGAGATATTCAACTTCTGCTTACCGCTTTCAAGCTTTGAGAGGTCAAGGATGTCGTTGACCATGAGCGAAAGCCGGTCGGTCTCATTTATGATTATTTCGAGGTGCTCATTACGCTTTACCGGATTATCGCCTGAAAGATCACGTATCATTTCCGCATAAGCTTTCAGCATAGTGAGCGGAGTTCTCAGGTCATGCGAAACATTTGCGATAAGGTCACGCTGCATGGTATCGACTCTTGAGAGTTCCTTTTCCGCATAGGTGAGCATATCCGCAAGTTTTTCAGCTTCAAGGTATCCCTTGCCGTCAAATCGGGTAGAAAAATCTCCCTTTGCAAGGTTCTCTGCGGATTTTGTGATATTTGCGATAGGACTTGCGATACGTCTTGAAAGGAACAGCGAGATCACAAACGCAGCAACTATAAGCACTATCGTAATGAGCATAAGCTGGCGCTTTATGATGTAAACAGTCGAGCCGACAGGTACAAGTGCTGAATTCACCAGCAGATAGCCGCTCGGATTATTCTTGTTGCCGAGAGTACGTCCATAGAGGAGCATATTGTAGCCGCTGCGAGGGTTCTTCATTGTATAGCGGATCGTTCTGTCGCTGCTTTCGAGAATATTCAGAAGATATACGCCTGTTTTGTTTTCCTTTCCGTGTATCAGACAGTCTCCGAGAGTTTCGACCGAATAACGTGAACGCTCATACCTGTCGAATATCTCAACACAGAGGTCGTTATCAAGCGCAATAGACTCTATGCGGCTCTTGAACTCAGCGGCATCTATCGTGCCGTTCTGGAGTTCATCATAGCATTCCGCAATATTATTGGCACTGCGCTCGGCAGCGCGTGTCTTCATGCTCTCATAGAAATTTTCAAGGAAAAGTATCTGGAAAGTCCACATAAGGACGAATACCATTATGGTAAACGACACAAAATACATCCATACCTTGAATTTAAGCGGCATACGTCCGCTTGCAGTTTTGATTTTACTGAGCAGCTTCAAACTTATAACCCATTCCTCTCAGCGTTACGATGAATTTCCTGTATTCTCCGAGACTGTTCCTGAGCATTTTGATATGTGTATCAACTGTTCTGTCGTCGCCGAAGAAATCGTAACCCCACACCTCTTCAAGCAGCTTATCACGGGAAAGCGCGATATTCCTGTTCTTTACAAGATAGAAGAGCAGATCATATTCCTTCGGAGTCATCGAAGCCTTTTCGCCGTTGACATATACCTCTCTGCCGGATATATCTACCTGAAGCCCCTCGAACTCATACTTGTCCTGAACAGCAGCATCCGCAGCCTTTGTATTCCGCTTCAGAACTACCTTTACTCTTGCCATGAGCTCCTTAGGTGAGAACGGCTTTACAACATAGTCATCAACACCGATCTCAAAGCCGAAAAGCTTATCATACTCCTCGCCTCTTGCCGAAAGCATGATTACAGGTATGCTCTTGTTCTTATGTATTTCCTTGCAGGCGGAATAGCCGTCAAGGCGAGGCATCATAACATCCATTATTATAAGGTCATAATCATTTTCAAGACAAAGCTTTACGGCTTCCATACCGTTTTCAGCTTCGGTTACCTCATACCCCTCGAACTCAGCGTATTCACGAACGACCTTTCTGATATTTACCTCATCATCAACAATTAAAATATGCGCCATAGATTCACCCTCCACTATAATTAAGATTCTGAAAGCACGTTTTAACTTCATTTATTATTATAACATTATATCCTGAAAAAGTGTACATTCTGTGAAAAATTTCTTAAAATTCATGTCAAATTTATAAAATCCGTCTCACAGCAATAAATATTGATTGACTTTTTATGTAAAATTTGCTATAATATATTTGGTTAACACATCATATAAGAAGGTGGTTGAAATAAAATTCAATAATCCGCTCGCAGCAGCATTCGTAATAACTACTGCTACCGTTCTCATACTCTCATACTGCTATCTTTACCCGGAATTCGCTATAACCGCTCTCGTCATCTACATTTCGACCATGATCTTCCTGACATTGATCCTCTCTCTCGTCAGCTGGCTTTACAGATCACACAAATCCTCAGTAGATGATACGGACATTGCAGAGATCACACACGATCTCAATTCCGAGATGATCCTCTGGACAGATGACTTTTCCGATGTTTATGTTAATCAGAAGCTCGCAAACCTTATAGGATGCGCTGAAAAGCCGGTCGATGGCAAGGAAGTTATACGTCTTGCCTTCGGCATAGATGATCTGAACAAAGACGCTATCGCCCTCATTACCAGCAAGACTTCTCACGAAGCACGTTTCAAGAACCAGAAGGGCGGTATGATAACTATTGCGTGGAGTACATCCCTTGTAAAAAAGCGCAAGAAGAATTCTCTCTACCTCAGCACCGGCTTCAATCTGACAGATATAAAGAAAATGAAACACAGTCTCGCAAGCGCCAACGACTTCTTCAATTCCTCAATGGAACTTGCCGAGATCGGCGTTGTAATGAGTACAGACCGCAAGAAATTCCGCGCATCACCGGAAATGGTACGTATGCTCGGTCTCAGGAGCAACAGCTTCACACTCAGCGAATTCCGCTCACTCGTTCATCCGAATGACCGCATTCAGTTCGACAGCGCTCTGAGCTCCAAGGACTCTACCGAAGTCCGCAGTGCTGATATGCGTATGCGCTCCGCTGACGGCATCTACCGCTGGTATTCCTACCGCTACAAGTCGATAAAGGGTACAGAACACACTCTCCCGCTCTTCGGCGGTGCTATCATTGATGTAACTCAGGAACACGAGAAAGACCTCCTCATCGAGCGTCTTGCTTATATAGACGAAGTCACAGAGATCGCAAACCGCAACAAGCTCATGGTAGTCGGTCAGGAGACATACGAAGCCGCTCAGCTGCTCGATTACTCCTACTGGATAATGGTGCTCGACATAGACCGCTTCCATATCATAAATGATACCTGCGGCTACTCGAATGGTAACTATATCCTCAAGAATTTCGCGCATATCCTGTATAAATTTGTCACCCCGGGCGGACTTGCCGCACGTATGAGCGGTGATAACTTCGCTCTTGTGCTGCGCGATTACGGAGACGATGAACTCCCCATACGTACAGCAAGAGACATACAGGAGGAGTTCGCAAAGCTTGCTGTTGATGAATTTTCAGCCATAAACCTCAGCTGTTCTGCCGGATATTCCAAACTCCCGGAGGACGGAAAAACCTTCCTTGAAGTCCTCGAACACGCCGAGTTCGCGCTGAAATCCGCCAATAACATTCAGGGCAGCATATGCGGCTATGAACCAAGTATGCACGATTCTATCATCGGCAATACAGAACTTGAAAAATCACTTGCGCTCGCTATCGGAAATAACGAATTACAGCTGTTCTATCAGCCTAAAATCAACCTCGCTACCGGCAGGATAATGGGCGTTGAAGCCCTTATACGCTGGATCAAGCCGGACGGCACTATCGTAACACCGGATCAGTTCGTGCCTATCGCTGAAAGCTCTCACCTCATCGGAAAGATAAGTGAATTCGTACTGAACGAGGGCTGCCGCCAGAATGTCCTGTGGCAGAAAATGGGCTATCCGGAGATAGTTATGTCGATAAACTTCGCCTCTTCCGACTTCTACCAGAAGGATCTGCGCGACAAGGTATTTGAAGCACTCGCAAAATCCGGTCTTGAAGCAAAATGGCTCGAGGTCGAGCTTACCGAGACTCTCGCTCTGAGCGACATCGACTTCGCCGTAGATCAGATGAACAAACTCCGCGATCTCGGCGTCAAGCTCGCTATGGACGACTTTGGTACAGGCTACTCATCACTGAGCTACCTCCAGATACTCCCGATCACCCTCCTCAAACTCGACCGCTCGTTCATCACTGACATTGAGCACGATAACATCGCCTACGAGATCGTTTCAGCCGTTATCAGGATCGCAAAATCCAAGAAGATCGAGACCATCGCTGAGGGCATCGAAAACGAGAATCAGGAGGATATACTCCGCAAAGCCGGATGCGATTACGGTCAGGGCTATCTCTACGGCAAGCCTATGCCGGCTGAAATGCTTCAGGATTTCTTTGAGGAAAACATCAGAAAAATAAATGAAGCAAACAAATGCAGCAAGGAAAAGCCTAAGAAAAACTCAAAAAACCAAAAATGATCAGCCTTCCGGCTGAAATATAAAAGCGAAATACTATCACTATCAATGCAGTATATTTTAATGTAAACGGAGGTCAAAAACTATGAAAAGACGAATCGGTATCCTTACAAGCGGCGGCGACTGCCCCGGACTCAACGCTACTATCAGAGGTGTTGCAAAAGCCTGCTACGAACGCTTCGGCGAGGACAATGTTGAGATAGTCGGCATCTCAAACGGCTACTACGGACTCATCAATAACCTCTGCAAGGATATGCTACCATCCTCTTTCTCAGGCATCCTTACTCAGGGCGGTACTATCTTCGGTACTAAACGTCAGCCGTTCAAGATGATGCAGGTCATCGGTGAGGATAACGTGGACAAGGTAAAAAATATGAAGGAGACCTACAAGAAACAACGTCTCGACTGTCTCCTTACCCTCGGCGGAAACGGTACTCACAAGACCTCAAAGCTTCTCGCAGATGAAGGTCTTAACGTTATCGGTCTGCCTAAGACTATCGACAACGATATTTACGGCACTGACGTTACTTTCGGATTCCACACAGCCGTTGACATCGCTACTGATGTTATCGACCGTCTTCATACTACCGCTGCAAGCCATTCGCGTATACTCGTATGCGAAATAATGGGAAATAAAGCCGGCTGGCTCACTCTCAACGCCGGTATCGCAGGCGGCGCTGATATTATCATCATCCCTGAAATCCCTTACGACATCGACAAGGTTTGCGATGCCGTTATGGCAAGAAGCGCCTCAGGAAAGACCTTCTCTATCCTTGCTGTGGCTGAGGGTGCTTTCGATGTCGAGGAAGCTAAAATGAAGAAAAAAGAACGTGCCAAGAAACGTGCCGAGGCTGGTATCATCACAGCTACAAGCCGTATTGCTGCCCAGATACAGGCTAATACAGGTATTGAGGCAAGAGTATGTGTTCCCGGACATATGCTCCGCGGAGGCGCTCCAAGCGCTTATGACCGTGTTCTTTCAACTCAGTTCGGAGTTCACGCTGCTTACCTCATCGCTCAGGAAAAATACGGCAGAACTGTTGCTAAGATCGGCAACAAGATCACACACAATAAACTCGATGACGTTGCCGGCAAAACCAAATTCGTAGACACCGATAACCACCTCGTTATCGCAGCCCGCGACAT
>ONAI01000033.1:0-12980 GCA_900315755.1 uncultured Ruminococcus sp. | reverse complement strand
GGCGGTCCCCTTTGTCCTTCGGACATCTCCCCGCACTGCGGGGAGTCACCCTCAAACTCCCTTCCTAAAACTTTCGTCTGGTTTTTTCCGCAATGGTATTATTCCAACGTAAAAAAATCAGAGCGGATATTTGTTTTTCCAGCATGATTCTAATACCATTGCGAAAAAAACGAAATAAAAGTCTTTGGAAAGGTGTTCGGGGAAGAACCTTTCCTCAGAAAGGTTTGCCCCGATAAAAGTATCAATCCTCATATATGCAGCACTTTCAGAGCGTCCGCCTTAATTCAGGAGACTAATCATTGAAAAAGCGCATTGAATATCTCGACTTTCTTAAAGGTCTCGCAATGATCCTCGTTGTCATCGGACATCTGGTAAGTCAGCTTTACACTACCGAGCCGGAAGTCTATGAGCACAACAACTTTTTCAAGTTCTGCTACTCGTTCCATATGCCGCTGTTTGTATTCATAAGCGGCTGGGTTGCCGGATTGACTGTAAAAAGTGATGTGAAATGGCTGACAAAGCGTCTGCGGAGCATCGGTATCCCATTCATTGCCGCATTCGTGATATGGTGCGGAATACTGCACAGAACGACCTTTCACGATTCCGTTTACCGCACTCCGTTCTGGTATCTGCCGTTCATTCTGATAGCCGATTCTCTGCTGTTTATCGACCGCAAAGCCGGAACAGGAAATATCCTGCTAATTGCATTCATACCTGCGGCATTCGTCGCAGATCTGCTCATAGCAGACCAGCTGAATGTAACCGGACATCCTGTCCATATGCTGACGCTCATCGAAAACTTCTTCATCTTCTACATACTTGGAGTTAATGCTCCGGCGATACAAAAAAAACTCCCGAAGCTGACCTTCGCAGCTGCTGTGCTCTCACCTTTTCTCTATGCGGCTGCTTTTCCGTTCTACGAACACGGTATCGACAATCAGGTCGAACGTGTACGCGGATTTTCAGGCTTCGATATAGATAAGATACCATTCTGCTCCGGCATTATCGCTGCTGCAAACAAATACATAATGCCGCTCTTCGGTATAGGCTCGGTAATGCTCATAACATGGCTCGTCTACCGGATGCCGTACACAAAGCTCGTCAGAACAGCATTTCAGTTCATCGGAAAGCACACATTGTTCATTTACCTGCTTCACGTTGAATTCTTCTTCTCGCCGACAGGTCATGCAGTCCCCGACTGCATCATATCCGGCATCCTCGCGGTAATCTTTCCTGCCGCGATCTCATGTCTGTGGACTTTATCCAAGCGCAGAATTGTTTCGGCAGCGCAACATCATTAGGATGTTTTGCACTAAAAATGAGGTCAAACAATTATATTTCAGTTCAAATCGGAGTAAAAACAAAAAAATGACCTTTTTTTTCTAAAAACGCTTTTCATTATTAGAAATATGTGGTATAATATAATATATTTCTAAATTATCAGGAGGTAATTCTATGTCAGAAATGGAACTTTACGATCTTTGGTGCAGTAATGTTGCAGGTGAACCGGATCTCCTTTCCGAGCTCACAAGCATCAAAGAGGATAAAGAGGCTATAAACGACAGATTCTACCGTGATCTCGAATTCGGTACAGGCGGTCTCAGAGGCGTTATCGGCGCTGGTACTAACCGCATGAACGTTTTCACTGTAAGACGCGCTACCCAGGGCTTCGCCGACTACCTCAACCAGGAGTACAAGAACCCCAGTGTTGCCATCTCATTCGACAGCAGAATTAAATCAGACGTTTTCTCCAAGGCTGCTGCTGAAGTTTTAGCTGCAAACGGTATAAAAGTACATATATACACAGAACTCATGCCGACTCCATGCCTTTCTTTCGCTGTTCGTCAGCTGAAATGCCAGGGTGGTATCATGATAACAGCAAGCCATAATCCGGCTAAGTACAACGGCTACAAAGTCTATGGCGAGGACGGCTGCCAGATCACACTCAGAGTTGCTGAGATAATCATCGAAAAAATCAACTCTCTCGATATGTTCAAGGACGTTAAGACATCTTCCTTCGACGAAGAACTCGCAAAGGGCAATATCTCCTACATCGGAAATGATGTTATCGAGGCTTTCTACCAGAACGTTCTTAACGAGGGCATCAACACTGATCTTTGCGCTTCAAGCGGTCTCAAGGTAGTTTACACACCTCTCAACGGTACAGGTAACAAGCCTGTCCGCGAGATACTCAAGCGCATCGGTATCAGCAACGTTACAGTCGTAAAGGAACAGGAAAATCCAGATGGAAACTTCCCGACCTGTCCTTACCCGAACCCTGAGATCCGCGAGGCTCTTGAAGTCGGTCTGAGATACTGCAAGGAAGTCCAGCCCGATCTTCTCCTTGCTACCGATCCTGACTGTGACCGTGTAGGTATCGCTGTTCCGGACGGAAACGGCGGTTTCGCACTCTTCTCAGGAAACGAGGTAGGCGCCCTCCTTCTCGAATACATCTGTCAGCAGCGTATCAAGAAGGGTACAATGCCTAAGGATCCTATCGCTGTCAAGACTATCGTTACTACCGACATCGTAAACTACATCGGTGAGGAATACGGTGTTGACATCATAAACGTCCTCACAGGCTTCAAGTTCATCGGCGAGCAGATCGGTATGCTCGAAGCCAAGGGCGAGGAAAAGCGCTATATCTTCGGATTCGAGGAAAGCTACGGCTACCTCTCAGGCGGATATGTCCGCGATAAGGACGCTGTAAACGCTTCAATGCTCATCTGCGAAATGGCTGCTTACTACCGCACTCAGGGCATCACTCTTCTTCAGGCTCGCGAGAACCTCTATAAGAAGTACGGCGTGTTCTATCAGACACTTTACAGCTTTGAGTTCGACGGCGAAAGCGGTATGAAGCACATGAACGAGATCATGAGCAACCTCAGAAATGATCCGCCTGCTGAGATCGGCGGTCTGAAGGTCGTCAAGTTTGAAGACTACAAGGAAAGCACCTGCAAGGACATCGCTACCGGCAATGTTACTCAGCTCACACTTCCAAAATCAAATGTTCTCGCGTTCTACCTCGAAGGCGGCTGCAAGGCTATTGTACGTCCTTCCGGTACAGAACCGAAGATCAAGACTTATCTCACTGCAAAAGCACCTTCCCATGATGCTGCTGTTGAGATCGAACAGAAGATCTACAAAGACTTCACTCAGAGCATGAAATAATCTGCAAGGCGAACTTTTTTGCAAGGCGAACTTAGAGTTCGCCTTTTTCCTGTAATAAGATAGTAAATGTAATAGGAGACTGATATGATAAAAAAGAACTACAAAAACTGGTACGAAGCAGTTAATAATAGTCCATTGTGTGCATTTATAGCAAGTGCGATACTTGCTGTTATCACATTCAGACTGCTTTACGGCTTCAGAGTTGTCGATCCGACCTACACCGACTGGATCTTCATCGAGGGCGGTGATATGACTCAGCATCACTTAGGCTGGTTATTCTTCCGCAAAACTCCATGGAAATTCCCGATTGGTCTCATTGACGATGTTACCTGTACCGGTTCTGTTTCGTGTATGTACACAGATTCGATACCTATATTCGCCATATTCTTCAAACTCCTTTCACCGATACTTCCCGAAAATTTCCAGTATATCGGTATATGGGGACTGACCTGCTACATCCTGAACGGCGGACTTTCAGCTATTCTCCTGCGGAAATTCCGAAAGAATATCATCTTCACAACAGTAGGTTCTCTCTTCTATATTCTTTTCCCGCCATCAATGTTCCGAATCTTCCACCACGATTCACTCATTGCTATATGGCTTCTGATAATACCGCTCATAATGTGTGTTTACCACGATAAAAAATGGAAGCATAAAGCAACTCCTGTTATAATATGGACTGTCACCGGTATGCTCGCTGTACAGATACACAGCTACTTCGTACCAATGATATATATGGCTATGGTCGGCTATTTTATCCTCGACATCGGTCATACAAAAAAATGTATCCGTTCACTTTTAGTATTCGCTTCAACAACTGTATTCACATTATTCACCATGTGGATCATCGGAGCATTCTACGGCGAAGGCAATGTAGAAGAAAGCGGTCTCGGTTATTTCAATAGCAACATGAACTGCTTAGTAAACAGCTTCGGTTATTCAAAATTCCTCGTTCCTATGAACGCTATGGACGGACAGTACGAAGGTTTCGGCTATCTCGGTCTCGGCTCGCTGCTCTGCATTTTCTTAGCACTCGTAACTGTATTCTGTCTCTTCGACCGCAAGGAGGGCAAATATACAACAGCAGTCTGGAACGCAGTAAAGAAATACAAATTTGAACTCATCGCATTTGTGACTGTATTCCTTCTGAGCTTCCTCTTTGCCATGAGTGTCGTAGTTACTCTCAACAGACGTGAACTCTACACTATCAACCTCCCCGGCAGAATTCATAGCAAACTCTCCATTTTCCGCGCTTCAGGACGTTTCGTATGGCTCGCCGGACTGCTTCTGATAACCGCTGCTCTCGGCATCGTTTCAAAGCTCGGTAAACACGCTGGTTTAATTGCAATAATTATGTGTATGTGTGTTCAGGTACTTGATCTTCGTCCATGGAGAAATAACCTCTACAATCATTACAGCGTTAAAATGAACTATTCCTGCACTCTCTCCAATGAAAAATGGAACGAGATCGCTGATGGCGCTGATGAGATCATATTTACTCCTCTTCCGCCAAATTACCTCGTTTATCATCAGCTCTACTTCGATTTTGCTCAGCTTGCAGAGAATAATGACATGGCATTGAGCAGTTTCTACCTCGCAAGAGCTGATTACAACATCCTTGCTGAATACGCCGCTGAGCAGTATGAAGACCTGAAAAACGGCAACGGTCGTGATGACGCACTTTACGTATTCTTCAACAAGGAAGATGTACCGCAGAACGTCAGCGGACTCGAAGTCTATGAACTTGATGGATACATCGCTGCAAGATACAAAGGCTGAATAATAGTTAAATAATAAAAAAATAGCACGGTTTCCTTGACTTTCTCAGGGAACTGTGCTATAATTAATTACTGTAATGTATAACGGCACTACTGTCTAAGGGAATTGATGGGCTGCACGGATACAAAAATCTGTGAAAGAGGTGACAATCGTGAAAGAGGGAATCCATCCTAACTTTGTTAAGACTACTATTACCTGCCACTGCGGCAACGTGATCGAGACTATGTCCACAAAGGAGAATATCAAGGTTGAAATCTGCTCAAAGTGCCATCCATTCTATACAGGCAAGCAGAAGCTCGTTGATACAGGCGGACGCGTTGACAGATTCAAGAAGCGTTTCAATATGGACAAGTAAGTCATTCAGCCGGTCTATGACCGGCTTTTTGCGTATAAACGCAAGCTTTTACAAATCTATCATTCCGGCACATCTGATGTGCTGTCTCTGAATAGGTAACAATATGGATTATTATACAATTTCAGCACCTGCTAAAGATTCATTCATCGAAAAGCGTTCCGAGTTTATCGGACATATCGCTCCTGTCACTACCAACGATGAAGCGGTCGATTTTATAAACTCGATCAAAGCCCAGCACCGTAAAGCAAAGCATAACGTCTACGCATATATTCTCAGGCAGGATAACATCTCCCGTTATTCCGATGATGGCGAGCCGCAGGGTACAGGCGGTATGCCTGTACTTGAAGTCCTGAAAAAGCGCGGACTTACCGATGTATGCGTTGTTGTAACACGTTATTTCGGAGGCATCCTGCTCGGCGGCGGCGGACTTGTCAGAGCATATTCTCATGCAGCATCTCTTGCCTGCAATGCCGCAGATACCATGCATATGTGTCTGTGTCACAGGCTCAGGATAACCGCTGATTACAGTCTTTACGGCAAGATCTCATATCTCCTGCCGAACTACGCCACGGTGATTCTTGATTCTGATTTTGGCAGCGAGATCTCAATAGAACTGCTCGTCCTCAACGAGAAACTCGACGCTCTCAGAGCAGATCTTATCGAGGCTTCTAACGGCGCTGTGACTATTTCCGATGAGGAAGAACTCTACGGTGATTTTTCAGGTGTGAAAAATTTTTCTTAAAAATAAAGGGTTTTTACATTTTTAAGAGTATAAGTATATTAGTGAGATATAATGCTCAGGTATACATTTTTCTTGCAGGAGGGATATTATGACAGTTCGTGAACAGATCGAGATAACAGAAGTCGGCATACTAAGCAAATATGCCTGCACAAGTATCGACGAAGCTGGTACTCAGCGCGATACCCCTGAGGACAAGTGTCCTTACCGCACCGAATTCCAGCGCGACAGAGACCGCATACTCCACTGCAATTCCTTCCGCAGACTTAAAAGGAAAACTCAGGTATTCCTCTCCCCTGTCGGAGATCACTACCGTACCCGCCTTACACATACGCTTGAAGTCGCTCAGATAGCACGTACTATCGCAAGAGGTATGCGTATGAACGAGGATCTCACTGAAGCAATCGCTCTCGGACACGACCTCGGACATTCACCCTTCGGTCACTGCGGCGAAAAAACTCTTAATGAGATATGTCCCTATGGCTTCAAGCATTATATGCAAAGTGTGCGTGTAGTCGAGAAGCTCGAAAAAAAAGGCAAGGGACTTAATCTTACTCACGCTGTAAGGAACGGTATCGAGTGCCACACAAACCTCGTTGCGGATACCAAAGAAGGCAATATCGTGCGTCTTGCCGATACTATCGCCTATATCAACCACGATATAGAGGATTCTATCCGCGCAGGCATACTCAAACCAAACGATCTCCCTATGGACTGCGTAAGAGTTCTCGGCAATACCAA
Source organism: uncultured Ruminococcus sp. (assembly GCA_900315755.1). Taxonomy (GTDB): domain Bacteria; phylum Bacillota; class Clostridia; order Oscillospirales; family Ruminococcaceae; genus Ruminococcus. Next base: position 6,195 of record ONAI01000033.1, on the reverse strand, counting down.
AACAAAGCGCATCACTACACTTATAGCCTCGGTCATTGAGCATGGTCCTTATGAGATAGACTTCGCTCCGGAAATAAGAAAGGCTCACGATGATCTGAAAAGCTTCATGTTTGCTAAGGTATACACAAATCCTGCCGCTAAACAGGAGGAACAGAAAGCAGAACTCCTCGTGAAAAAGCTATATTCCTATTTCATAGAGAACAGCCGCCTTCTCCCGGACGAATACAAGGCTATAATGAAGGAAACTGATGCCGACCGCGCTGTCTGTGACTATATTTCCGGCATGAGCGATGAGTACGCTGTTGATCTTTATACCGAACTCTTCGTGCCAAAGTTCTGGAAATAACGGAGTGCGCTATGCCCAGAGATGATGAATTCCTCTACCGCCTGAGAAGTGCTAATCCGATAGAAACGGTAATGGGTGCTTACGTTCACCTGATACGCCGCGGACGCAATTACGTCTGCTCGTGTCCGTTTCACTCGGAGAAAACGCCTTCCTGTACCATTTTCACCGACAGTCAGAGCTTCTACTGCTTCGGATGCGGCGCAGGCGGAGATGTTATAACCTTTACCATGAAGATCGAAAACCTCGATTTCATGGAAGCTGTCAAGCTGCTCGCTCAGCGGTCAGGACTTGAAGTCCCTGAACGCAATAATACCGACAGCCGGCTCGCTCAGCGAAAAACTAAAATTTACGAAATGAACCGCCTTGCGGCAAATTTCTTCTATACAAATCTGATAAAAGGCGAGGATAAGTCCGGATTGCAATACTTCGCAAAACGTAAGCTTTCCCCTGCCACTATCAAGAAATACGGTCTGGGCTACGCTTCAAAGTCGTGGAGCGAACTCAGTACATACCTGCGCTCGAAAGGTTACTCAGATGACGAGATAATCGACGCATGGCTCGGCGGACGTTCCCAGAAAACCGGCAAAAGCTACGATATGTTCCGCAACCGCGTCATGTTCCCGATCGTTGACCTCAGAGGCAATATTATCGGCTTCGGCGGACGCGTACTCGACGATTCTCAGCCGAAATACCTGAATACAAGCAAAACTCCGGTATTTGACAAGGGCTCTAACCTCTTCTCAATGAACTTTGCAAAAAATGCCGAGACCAAACAGATAATACTCTGCGAAGGCTATATGGACGTTATCGCCGTCAATCAGGCCGGCTTCGAAAATGCCGTTGCAACTCTCGGAACTGCTATAACCCCCGATCAGGCACGTCTCATCAGCCACTACGCTGAGGAAGTCATCATCGCTTACGACAGTGACGGCGCAGGTCAGAAGGCTACCCAGAAAGCGATAAATCACTTCGCTGATGTTGGTATACGCACAAAGGTCATCCACATGGAGGGCGCTAAGGATCCCGATGAATACATAAAAAAATTCGGCGCTGAAAGATTTCGTATGCTGCTTGAGGATTCCTTCGATGCGACTGACTTCATGCTCGATAAATGCGAGATAGGTCTTGACCTTTCAACGGAGCTCGGCAGAGTTGAACTGCTCAACCGTGCTTCAAAAGTTCTCGCAGGTATAGAATCACCGCTCGAACGCGAGGTTTATATTTCCCGTACCTCACAGAAGTGTGAGATACCTGTACAGGTACTCAAGACACACATCGACGATATGCTGCGCCGCAGCAGACGTTCCGAGCAGAAACGCGAATGGCGCAATATACAGTCCGCTGCTACGTATCAGCGCGATGACATAAATCCCGAAGCCGTAAAATACAGGCGCGAGGCTAAAGCCGAAGAATCTATCATCTGCTACCTCCTGAAACACCCCGAGGAATGCGATGTTATCGAAAAGGAAGTACCGCCGGAATTATTCGTAACGGCTTTCAATAAAAAAGTATACTCAGCTATGCTCGACATCATGAAACAACATGAACACTTCTCTGTATCAATGCTCTCGGACGATTTTACATTCGAGGAAACAGGAAGAATTACCGGTATCGCCGCAAGAAACCGCGAGCATCCGGTCACCGGAGCAGTCTTTGAGGACTGCGCCAACGTTCTTAAGAATTACGCTCCGAAAGATTCAGATAATATGTCTGATGACGATTTGATGGATCTTTTTAAGTCAAAGAAAAAATAGGAGGATGTTATTATGGAAAACAAGAAAAATACGATCGAAGCCCTTATGGAACAGGGTAAAGCCAACGGAAAACTTACCACAAAGGAGATCACCGATGCTCTCGAGGACCTCGATTTTGATGTTGAACAGATCAACACCTTCTATGATAACTGCGAGAATCTCAATATCGAGATCGTAGAGGATATGAATGTTGACGCTGATCTCAAGATCGGTATGGATTCAAATATGACAGACGACCTCGAAATGGCTCTCTCTACTGAGGGTATCGCTATCGACGATCCTGTTAAGATCTATCTCAAGGAGATCGGTCGTGTTCCCCTCCTTTCAACCGAAGAAGAGATCGAACTCGCACAAAGAATGGCTAAGGGTGATCCTTACGCTAAAAAGCGTCTTTCAGAGGCAAATCTTCGTCTTGTAGTATCAATCGCAAAGAAATATGTCGGAAGAGGTATGCAGTTCCTCGATCTCATTCAGGAAGGCAACCTCGGACTTATCAAGGCTGTTGAAAAATTCGATTACACTAAGGGCTTCAAGTTCTCGACCTACGCTACATGGTGGATACGTCAGGCAATAACAAGAGCTATCGCAGATCAGGCAAGAACTATCCGTATACCTGTTCACATGGTAGAAACTATCACAAAAGTCAAGAAGGTATCGAGCCAGCTTCTCCACGAAAACGGTCACGATCCGAGTCCGGAAGAGATCGCGGACAAGCTCGGTATGCCTGTTGACAAGGTACGCGAGATAATGCGCGTTGCTCAGGATCCTGTTTCTCTCGAAACTCCTATCGGTGAGGAAGAGGACAGCCACCTCGGCGACTTCATCCCCGATGATGATGCTCCTGCACCGGCAGAAGCCGCTTCACATACCCTCCTCAAAGAACAGCTCAATGAGGTGCTTTCAACTCTTACCGAGCGTGAAGCAAAGGTACTCAAGCTCAGATTCGGTCTTGAGGACGGAAAATCACGCACTCTTGAAGAGGTAGGTCAGCGCTTTGACGTTACCCGTGAAAGAATACGTCAGATCGAAGCAAAGGCACTCAGAAAGCTTCGTCACCCGAGCAGAAGCAAAAAGGTCAAGGACTTCCTCGACTAAGCGGGGAGCCCCCGCTGGCTTCCACAGCGCAGTGCCTGCGCTCCCCTCCACGTTGGCGCTCGTAAACTCGCTCACTTTATCGCCATAGCCTGAATGTACTCGCACACGGCGCTGATTATGAATGGGTTGCAAGTGAGACATTCCCTGATATAGCACAATTTTTGATAGAAAAAAGCCCCTTTACAAAAGGGGCTTTTCTTTATTCGTTATCACACATTGAATCTGAACAGAACGATGTCGCCGTCCTGCATAACGTATTCCTTACCTTCAAGACGTACAAGTCCTTTTTCTTTGGCAGCAGTCATTGAGCCGCACTCCATAAGGTCATCGAATGAGATAACCTCAGCACGGATAAAGCCTTTCTCGAAGTCTGTATGGATCTTTCCGGCTGCCTGAGGTGCTTTAGTACCCTTTGTGATAGTCCATGCGCGGACCTCCTGTTTACCGGCAGTAAGGTAAGAGATAAGACCAAGAAGAGCGTAGCCTTCCTTGATGATACGATTAAGACCTGATACTTCAAGTCCGAGTTCGCTGAGGAACATAGCCTTATCCTCGTCACCCATATCCGAGATCTCAGCTTCTATCTGAGCACATATCGGCAGAACTGCTGAATGCTCCTCTGCGGCAAGTTCACGCACCTTCTGATAATTCTCATTGGTCTCGATGTTGTTCACGAAGTCGTCCTCACTGAGGTTGGCAGCGTAAATTACCGGCTTTGCTGAGAGAAGCGGAGTTGACTTTATCATTTCGCGCTCATCGTCGGTGAAATCGAAGCCTCTTGCAGACTTGCCGTTTTCGAGGTGCTTTTTGAGTCTTTCAAGGAAGTCTATCTCGGCAAGGTACTTCTTATCGCCCTTTACAGCCTTCTTTGCACGGTCGATACGTCTGTCGATCATTTCTATATCGGAGAAAATGAGTTCGAGATTGATAGTTTCGATGTCACGCAGAGGATTGATACTTCCGTCAACGTGGATGATATTAGGATCCTCAAAGCAGCGTACAACATGAACGATAGCATCGACCTCACGGATGTCAGCAAGGAACTTATTTCCCAGACCTTCGCCCTTTGAAGCTCCCTTTACAAGACCTGCGATGTCCACGAATTCAAGTGTTGCAGGAGTGAACTTATCCGGCTCGTACATTTCAGCGAGTTTATCGAGACGTTCATCCGGAACCGAAACGATACCAACATTTTTCTCGATAGTACAGAACGGATAGTTTGCAGACTCAGCGCCTGCATTCGTGAGTGCGTTAAACAGTGTGCTTTTGCCGACATTCGGCAGTCCAACCATACCAAGTTTCATTAATAAAATACCTTTCTTTCTGAATAATATCCTGCTGCTCCGTAATACGGAAACAGATGATGTGCTAATATTTACCGCGCCGTCAGTGGCTGATCTTCTGGTTATTTACCAGTGAGCTTACAGTCGAATTCTGTATCTGGAGGTCGCCGCTTCCTGTACCGATGTCCTTAGGGTTTCCGGCAAGAAGCTTCATTGTGACAGCGGAATCAATGATAGCGACATTACCCGAGCCCATAGCGTCTCCGATGCCGGTAACATCGTCTCCCTCAGAATCAATGCTTATCTCAGCATTGCGTATCTTGGTGTTCACAGCGCCGTTCACAGAACCGATGCAGGTATGCTTAGCGGAACGCATCTTCATTTTGATCTTTCCGCCCTTAACAAGAACGCTTCCTTCGCCCTCTTCAAGAACGCCCATACCTACTGCCTGAGCGCCGGTGCATGAGATATTAATGTCGGCAGAGGATGTCACGGAAGCAACTCCCTTACAGCTTCCGATACCGGCTACCTTGATGCCTGAGAGGTTTATATCGAGTGAGCAGTCCTCGGAAATATCAACGTTAGCATCGCCGTTGAAGCTTCCTACGGCAAGTCCGTTATGGGCGTAGAGGAAGAGTTTGATCTTTCCCGAACGCAGATTGATGTCTGAATCATCCTCGTTGTAACCGCCGCCGATACAAAGTGTTTCGACGCTGTTTGAGATCACTTCGAGAGTTCCCTGCATATCAATGGTAATGTCGCCGTAGCTGTGATCGTAATCATTTCCGATACCGATGCCCTCCGGCGCGTAGCAGTCAATGGTGAGCGTACCCTTTCCGCAGAGCTCAAACTGTGATCCCATAGGCACATAGATGCCGGAATATCCAAGCTTATTGGTCTTGACCACATTCAGTACAAGCCTTGCATACTCACCGACTGAGATTACCGGACGGCTGTTTCCGCTTGTGATGTTAACATTCTTGAGTGTCAGCTCACAGCTGTGGTTGTCCATTATAGCAATGTTCATCTTTACAAGCTTTTCCGGATCACCGATGATAGTAGCCTTACTCTGGTAAATGTGTATATCAGTGTATTTTTCAAGTGCAAGCTTGAGGAGGTCTATCTCGCTGTCGTTCTGGGCAGTATAGATCTTCTTCATGCCGTCCGGACGTGTTTCGAGATTGGTCTTGATGATCTCGTCCTTGACTTCAGTTGCAATACTGTTCAGGAACAGCGGCTTTGGCTTTGATGTGTAATATCCCTGAACGAGGTCAACTCCGAGACGTATCACTGTTTTAAGCTCCTGAAGGGTTTCAACGCCCTCAGCAAGCGACTGAAGCTGATTATCGTGGCAGAACTCAATAACTGATGTTACGAGCTGCTGCTTTTTCAGATCGTTATGTATGTCGCTGATGAGCGAACGGTCGATCTTAATGTAATCCGGAGCGTAATTCAGCAGATTCGAGCTGTTTGAATAGCCGGTGCCGTAATCGTCGATAGCAAGTGTGGTATGTGTGAATCCGCAGCGCTTTTTCAGGAGTTCAACTCCTTCTGCGGTAGCATCGCTGTCCTCGACTATCTCAATAACGGTCTTGGCAATGAGTTCGCCGTAATTCAGGTAAAGCTCATTGAAATCCTCATCAGTGAGAAGACTGTTCGGCAGACAATTGATGAAAAGCTTTCTGTTCTCAAAGACCTGCTGATTATCGCTGAGGAG
>ONAI01000028.1 GCA_900315755.1 uncultured Ruminococcus sp. | reverse complement strand
TGCCGAGGGCGAATTTGAGGAAATACGGTCGAACACATCAAAAATACTCATATAATTCTCCTTAAAGTTCAAATTTCATATCTGTATATTTAGAAAAAGCTTCTTCAAAGCCGAGCGACTTATACAGCTTTACAGCGTCCTTTGTGGCTTTGAGCTCAACGTAGTCGAGACCGAGAGCCTTTGCGTCTGAAAGCAGCATTTTCATGAGCGTTCCTGCAAGTCCGTGCCTGCGGACCAGCCGGCTTTTCAGTTATGAGCAGAAAGCAGCTGCTAACAGCCTCGCCGTTTTCTTCCGCGATATAAGCAATAAGCTCCTTGCCGAGACGGCGTTTGAAATAGTCCGGAAGCTGTCTGCGGATGGTCTTTTCGTCTTCCGGCGGAAGTGCTCCGTTATCCTCTTTTATATAGGCTATACGCAGCTCAGTCAGTGAATCTATGTCGTTTAGAGCAGCTTTTCTTGTTATCATAACGTCACTCCATTCCTTTCAGGCGGTCAATGACCGTAAGTCCGAATTTTTCAGCGAGTTTTCTGCCGCGTTCTGCGAGTTCATAGTCTGTAAGCATATCCTTTACATGAGCATCGCAGCCGAGAATAGCCTTGCAGCCACGTTCTCCGGCAAGTTTGAGGAATCGCTCGGAGGGATAATTTCTGCCGTCTTTAAGTCCGAAGAGGTTGATCTCAACAGGTGAATCAGCTTCTTTAAGATAATCACATATGCGCGAAAGCTGTCTGTCGTAATCCTCAATGCTTCCCGTGAAATTGATAAGATCGGGGTGTGCGAGGTACTTATAGCGTCCGGACTTCATTCCCTCGATAACGAGGTCGGTGTAGCGTTCAAGCATTGACACATCAGAGGTAGCTTCACCAGTATATGGACTTTCATATTCCGGCGCATATGAATGCTGACCGAGTATCATATAGTCAACAGGATAATCGGCAAGAAAACGATCCTGAGCCTCCATAAGCTCCGGAACATATTCCGCCTCGAAGCCTATATATATCTTAATATCGGAGGCATATTCGCTTTTTAGGTCGGTCAGTGATCTGAAATAGTCCTCGGTCTGAGCCGGAGTCATTCTTATATCCGAAACGAAGCCGTTCGGGAATATCCACGGGCAGTGGTCGGAAAAGCCAAGGACTTTCATTCCGGCTGTTATAGCCGCCTCGACGTATTCTCTGTCCTCGCCGTAAGCGTGATGACAGCGGAAAGTATGTGTATGATAATTGGCAAACATAGTTTTCCCCCATAAAATAACTTAGCTTTACATTATATTATAGCACGTTCCGCGAAAGTTTTCAACTGCGATTTTTGCTGCGACTATTGACGCTTGTGTGAAAAAGGCGTATAATATGTTTATGAAATTTTGCGTTTCGAGGTGGGAATATGAAAAAGATCATTGCAGCAATTATGGCTCTTTGTATCGTGGGAGGTTCTCTCCCGGCGGTTTACAGCGTTGCGCCTGAGTGCGTTATAACGGCAAGCACTGCGAATTATAAGGCAGCCAATCAGGGGATAAGGTATGCGTTAAATGGCAGCGAACTAAGCGTTGAGGGCTTTTCGGATAGTATATCTGCCAAGCTTGAGATACCTGATAAAGTCGATGGTATACCTGTAACAAGCATCGAAGATAATGCATTTTACGGCTGCGAAAACCTGCAAGAGATCACGCTCCCGGACAGCATTATGAGCATCGGTTCTAATGCTTTTTACAACTGCGAAAATCTAAGAAGTATTGAGATTCCGGACAATATTACTACGATCAATGAAAGTACATTTTGCAACTGCACCAGTCTGGAGAGTGTTGTAATCCCGCCCAGCGTTACAGTTATCAAAGATTATGCTTTTTCAAACTGTGGACTGACCGAGCTCTATATTTCGCCGAACAGCGTTACAGATATTGGCATCGAAATATTTTCCAACTGCAAGAATCTGAGCAAAGTTATGCTCGAAGAAGGTGTATCAAGCATCGGTGATAGTGCATTTAGCGGATGCGATAATCTGACCGACATTTATTTACCAGACACAATGTCATACATTGATAACAGTGCATTTTACGGTTGTACCAGTCTGACCAGCGTCAGGCTCCCAAACAGCGTATCAAGTATCAGTAGAGAAGCGTTTAGTGGATGCCATAATCTGACCAGCATCACGCTTCCGGAAAGCTTGTCAAATATCGGCATCTGGGCATTTGAAGGCTGCACCAGCCTGACAAAAATTACGATCCCAAACAACGTGACAGATATCAAAGGCAGTACATTCTATAACTGCACCAGTCTTGCAGAAATCTCAATTCCGGACAGCGTGACAAGTATCGGAAGCGGAGCATTCCGTAACTGCACCAGTCTGAAAGAAATTACAATTCCGGACAGCGTAACAAGTATTGATGATGATTCATTTAAGGGATGTGATGATCTGATCATCAGGGCAAATTCGGGATCATACGCTGAAACCTTTGCAAAGAATAACGGCATACCCTTTAAGTCGCTTAACGAAGGTCCGACATCCGGAAAAGAACTCAAAAAAGGTGATGCCAACGGCGACGGCGGCATTGATATGTCGGACGTTGTAATGGTAATGCAGGCGTATCTGAACCCTAAGAAGTACGGAGTTAACGGCACAAGTCCTGACCGCATAACCGCAGAAGGTGAAAAAGCCGGAGATGTCGACGGCAAGGCAGGTCTAACTGCAAACGATGCCCTCGTTATACAGCGATTCTCGCTTAAACTTATAGACAGTTTTGATGAACCTGCCGCAAACTCTTGACAAATCCGGTATAATAGCATATAATATGTATCGGATATTCTAAAGGCGTAGCAGTCAGAGTAGCTTATTTAGTGCTTTCAGAGAGCGGACGGAAGGTGCGAGTCCGCAGACCGGATATGTGAAGTGCGGCTGTCAGCCCCGGCAGGGAAATAATAGTATCTGCCGGCGTTTTCCGCGTTAAGGATAAAAGCAATAAAACGGAGTGGAACCGCGTTGTCACGCCTCCGAGGATAAGCAGCAGGCTTGTCTCTCGGAGGCTTTTTTTGTTAAGAGAGGTGCTTTATGAACATTATAAAATTCCCCGATGCGGAAAAAATCAATAATGCCGTTGCCGAGGACAGACCTCTCATAGCGGCAATAGAAAGCGACGGCACAACCGCTGTTGTCTGCCCCGCAGAGGAACTGCCGGATCACAGGATACTCCTTGAAAGCTGCGGATTTTTCGGAGAATATGCCGAGAGCTTCTTCCGGATACGCTTCAACAGCAATTCGGCAGACTGGGAATTCGATTGTCCGCCGCATTATAACGATATCCCCGATCTTTCGGCGAGACTTTCCGGGTATTACAGCGACGGTCTGCGGACTATCCCCGAATTTCTTGTGATGTTCGGCTATTTCTCAAAACTCAAGATCAAAAACGCACCCCCTGAAATATGGGAATTCTAACGGAGGTATATTTATGTTACTGTATAATTCTTTATCACACAAAAAAGAGGAATTCATCCCGAATGAGGCTGGCAGGGTGAGTATGTATACCTGCGGTCCTACCGTGTATCATTTCGCTCATATCGGAAACCTCAGAAGCTATATCATGGAGGATGTTCTTGAAAAGTATCTCCGCTTCACAGGTCTTGATGTAAAGCGTGTCATGAACATAACCGATGTCGGACACCTCACAAGCGACGGTGATACCGGCGATGACAAAATGCTCAAGGGCGCAAAGCGTGAGCATAAAACAGTCATGGAAATAGCTAAGTTCTACACAGACGCTTTCTTCGCAGACTGCGCTAAGCTGAGCATTAAAACTCCGGATGTAGTTGTTCCGGCTACTACTTATATAGACGAATTCATCCGCGTTATAAGCTCTCTCATGGATAAAGGATATGCTTACGAAGCCGGCGGAAATATTTACTTCGATACCTCCAAGCTCGATAAATACTACGTTTTCGGTGATTTCAACGAGGAAGACCTCGAAGTCGGAGTACGCGAGGGCGTTGAAGCTGACGGAAACAAAAAGAATAAAGCAGATTTCGTGCTCTGGTTCACAAAATCCAAGTTCGACGATCAGGAACTCAAATGGGACAGCCCATGGGGCGTTGGCTACCCGGGCTGGCATATCGAATGCAGCTGCATAAGCATGAAAAACCTCGGCGAATACCTCGATCTTCACTGCGGCGGTATCGACAACGCTTTCCCGCATCATACCAACGAGATCGCGCAGTCTGAGGCTTATCTCGGACATAAGTGGTGCAACTACTGGTTCCATGTACACCACCTCAACACAACAAACGGAAAAATGAGTAAATCCAAGGGCGAATTCCTCACAGTTTCCCTTCTCGAAGAAAAAGGCTATGATCCGCTGGTTTACAGGTATTTCTGTCTGCTTTCACACTACCGCAAATCACTTGTATTCTCTTGGGAGAACCTCGATAATGCTGTCGTTACATTCAATAAGCTTATCGCAAAGATCGCTCCGCTTACTCAGGAGAAGTCCGGTGAGATCGACAAGGCTGAGTACGACCGCCTCATGAACGGATTCACAAGTGCTCTTGATAACGACCTCAATACATCACTCGCCCTCACAGCTGTATACGATGTTCTGAAATCAGGCGCAAATGCTGCTACCAAGCTTGCACTTATTGCTGAGTTCGACAAGGTGCTTGGTCTCGACCTCATAAAGAAGGCTGAGCAAAAGGCTTCTCAGGGGGCTGGAAATGCTGCGGACATTCCTGCCGAAGTCCTCGAACTCGTTGAGCAGCGTAAGGCTGCACGTAAGGATAAGAATTTCGCACTCGCTGACGAACTCCGTGACAAGATCGCTGCACTCGGCTATGAAGTCAAGGAAACACGTCAGGGCACCGAGATCAATAAGCTCTGATCTTTTACGGAACGGAGAATCATAATGGCACGTATCTATCCTCTTTTCAGTTCAAGCAAGGGTAATTCAACTTTCATCGGAACTGAAAAGGGCGGTATACTTATAGACTGCGGTGTGAGCCTTAAAAGGCTTTCCGCAGCGCTTGAACTGAATAATATACCTCTTTCGGCAGTAATGGCAGTATTTATAACCCATGAGCATTCGGATCACGTTGCAGGACTTGCCATGCTCAGCAAAAAGACCGGTCTGCCGGTCTACGGTCAGAAGCGCACTCTCCAGCGCCTTTGCGATACAGGCAAGATTTCGCCGACCTCAACAGTCGTGGACATCAGCAGTATTTCTATCGCTTGCGCCGGAATGGAGATAAACTGCTTCAATACGCCTCATGATGCGATACAAAGCTGCGGTTACAGAATACGTACAGCCGATGATAAGCTTTGCGCCGTCTGCACCGATCTCGGACACGTTACGCCAGAGGTCGATCAGGCTCTTGTCGGATGCCGTCTTGTGCTTCTCGAAGCCAATTACGACGAGAATATGCTGAGAACAGGTCCGTACCCTATGTACCTGAAGGAACGTATCCTTTCGCCTTACGGACATCTCTCAAACGATGACTGCGCCGAACAGGCAGAAAGCCTTGTTAAAAGAGGTACAACTCACATACTTCTGGGACATCTTAGTCAGGACAATAACACTCCGCAGACTGCTGATTCCACAGTTGAACGGGGTATGTCAGGACTTGTCCGCGGAAAGGACTATCTCATGGGCGTTGCACCCGTTGAAACTAAAGGCGGAGCGGTGATATTCTGATGACTGTAAAACTAATTGTAATAGGGAAACTCAAAGAGGATTACCTGAAAAACGCCTGTGCGGAATATATCAAGCGTTTAGGACGTTTCTGCAATTTTGAACTCCACGAACTGGAAGAATACCGCCTCAGCGATTCACCGTCTGAAAAGGAGATCACGGCTGCACTGAAAAAGGAAGGCGAACAGATAAAGCGCTGTGCTTCGGGAATGATAATACCTATGTGCATCGAAGGCAAACAGCTGAGCAGTCCGGAGCTTTCAGAAAAGCTCTGTGAAGCCGGAGTAAACGGTTTCAGCACCGTGACTTTCATCATCGGAAGTTCATTCGGTCTCGATCCTGAAATAAAAAGCATGGGGACATTGAAGCTTTCAATGTCTAAAATGACCTTTCCGCATCAGCTCGCAAGAGTTATGCTCCTTGAACAGATCTACCGCGCTTTCCAGATCTCATCGGGCGGAAAATATCATAAGTAAAATAAAACGGCATTCCGGCGGGATGCCGTTTCTGCATATAATACCATATTTTTGCCGGAATGTCGTGTTATTTCGGCAATATAACTGTTGACAGATACCGAATATGCGTGATATAATTAAATGATACAACTGTTGACAGATACCGAATATGCGTGATATAATTAAATGATACAATGGAAAATTATGTTTTGTTGAAGGAGATACAAATGAATACAATAAAAGAATTGTATGCATACAGACAAATGATATTCAGTCTCGTAAAGAAAGATCTGCGAGGACGCTACAAGGGCTCGGTGTTAGGATTCCTGTGGACATTCATCAATCCTCTGTTCCAGCTCATTGTTTACACAATGGTTTTCTCATTCATTCTCAAGTCAAATATCGAGCGCTATTACCTCTATCTTTTCGTGGCACTTATCCCATGGATATTCTTTTCGTCTTCAATAACCGTAGGCGCAGCTTCGGTCGTCGCACAGAAGGATCTTGTTAAAAAGATATACTTTCCGCGAATGGTCATCCCTATATCGTATGTAACAAGCTGCTTTGTAAATATGCTGCTGTGCTTCATAGTAATATTCGCGGTAATAGTCATCACCGGTGTAGGCGTGAACTTCGTCGCGCTGCTGACTCTGCCTATAATTATGATAGTGGAATACATCCTCGCACTCGGAATGGCACTGCTTACTTCCGCTGTTACAGTATATTTCAGAGACCTCGAACATATTCTGGGCATCATAGCTATGGCTTGGATGTATATGACACCGATCATGTACGATAAATCCATAATTCCTGAAAAACTCCAGCCGGTCTTCAATATCAACCCGATGACTCATGTTATCGAGTGTTACAGGACCGTGCTCTACAATAAGGCACTGCCGGATCTTTCGTCACTTCTTTCTGCCTTAGGTCTTGGAATACTGTTCCTGCTGATCGGCTGCCTTGTATTCAATAAGCTCCAGAAACACTTTGCGGAGGAATTATAATAATGATCCAGAACGAAACAGCAATAGAAGTAAATAATATAACCAAGAATTTCAAGGTCTATCTTGATAAGGGCGCTCAGCTTAAAGAAAGACTCCTTTTCCGCAAAAGAAACAAATATGAGCTGCGTCAGGTTCTTAAAGGCATCAGCTTCACCGTAAAAAAGGGCGAGGCGATCGGTCTTATCGGACATAACGGCTGCGGTAAAAGTACAACTCTCAAACTCCTTACAAGGATAATGTATCCGGATACGGGCACGATAAAAATGAACGGCAGAGTTTCAAGCCTTATCGAACTTGGTGCCGGATTCCATCCGGATATGAGCGGAAGAGAAAATATTTATACCAATGCAGCTATTTTCGGCCTTACAAAGAAAGAGATCGATGCCCGTCTGAATGATATAGTCGAATTCTCCGAACTCGAAGAATTCATTGATAACCCCGTAAGAACCTACTCTTCGGGTATGTATATGCGTCTGGCATTTTCGGTTGCTATCAACGTTGATGCAGACATCCTCCTTATTGATGAGATACTCGCAGTCGGAGATGCCAATTTTCAGGCAAAGTGCTTCAACAAACTCAAAGAGATCAAGGCAAACGGCACTACTATCGTTATAGTATCACATTCTCTCGGTCAGATCGAGCAGATATGCGACAGATCAATATGGATACATGAAGGTCTTATCCGCGCAGAGGGACCTCCGAAGGAAACTGATCTCGAATACCTCGATTTCATGGGACAGAAGCTTCAGGAGAATACCCGTAAGGAACTCGCTAAAAAAGCCGCTGAAAAAGCTGCGGAAAAACCGGCTGAGGACAGCAGCAGCGAACAGCATGAAGAACCCGAAGATCCTGAAGCTGCAAAACGCTGGGGCAGCGGCAAAGCAAGAATAAAGAAAATTACCGCTTACACATCCGACGGCGCTGAACAGCGTGTTTTCCGTACAGGAGAGGACATTATATTCAAAATCGACTACACTGTCAAAGAAAAAGTCAGCGATGCTGTGATCGGCATTGGTGTTTTCAATCTTTCCGGCACTCAGTGCTACGGTACGAACACACGTATTGACAAGCTTCCGGAATTTGAACTCACAAAAAGCGGTACAGCAGAGATCACTCTCAGCGATGTCCATCTGCTCGCCGGAGAGTATCTGCTCGACTTCGCTATCGAGACAGGCGACGGTATACCGGTAGATTATTACCGTCAGGCATATAAAATAGAAATGATAACTCCGACAGGCGATGTCGGTATAGCAAGAATAGACCACAACTGGAACATCTGAGGAGTGAACTATGAGTAGCATTTCACAATTTATCAGCAATTTCAATGCACAAAAGGGATTCAAGGCAAGTATCAGGAAAAAGCTTCTCGGAAGCATGATACAGTGCTTTGAAATGACCGATAAAGAGATAGATTCAATCAACAGCAGAATAAACGAAAACGCTGAGGCTATAAAGCAGAACAACGATTCAGTTATCGCCAATATCCAGAATATCCTCAGCAGACTCCAGACCTGCGAAAATTCCGTAAACGAAATAAAAGCCACTTTGGAACGTAATTTGGGAAGCGTGGAACAGAGTGTTAAATACTATAACGAACTTATCCCTTGCTTGCACCGTGATCTTGAAAACGCCTGCGAGAACCTCAGAAACAATAACGCCATGCTCGAAAATCTCGGAAGCGATTCGGAATTTGCTAAAGTCAAGATCGCATCGCTTGAAAAGAAGCTCCAAAACGTCGGCACTGCTGTTGTGGCAGCACCTGCTGCAAGCACCGATACAGGCGCAGCTTCGCCTGCTCCGGTACAGGTACAGGAGTCATCCTCTGATTACGAAAGCATCGACTATTTCGATTTCGAGAACCATTTCCGCGGCTCTATCGAAAGCATAAAGAAAGCACAGTCAGCTTACCTGCCATATTTCAACGGAAAGAAGAACGTTCTCGACATCGGCTGCGGAAGAGGAGAATTCCTCTCTCTCATGAAAGATAACGGTATCAATGCACAGGGTGTTGACATATACGAGCCTTATACCGATTACTGTAATATGAAGGGCTTGAAGGCTTCATGCGGCGATGGTACTGCATTCCTTGCCGGCCTTGAAAGCGTTGACGGTATCTTCGTCGGTCAGGTAGTCGAACATCTCCAGACTCATGAAATAATACGTCTTTGCAACACAGCCTATGAAAAACTCAAAGAGGGCGGCTGCATTATAATCGAAACTCCGAATCCGACCTCTCTTGCAATATATACCCATGCATTCTATATTGATCCTTCACATATAAAACCTGTTCATCCGCTGACCATGAAGTATTACCTCGAAAAAGCCGGATTCAGGAACATCGAAGTGATCTTTACCGAAAACAGCCGTCTGCCTTACAGCATCCCGGAATTATCAGGCGGAAGCGAAGAATTCAATTCTGCCATGAAACGTGTATCAGATGCACTCTATGGCAGTCAGGACTACGCGGTAGTTGCCGTAAAATAATAGGATAGGAAAGGTAAAAAATGGATAATAACATCAATATCGAAGAAATAATGTCTCAGATCAAGCGAGAGATAAAGGAAAAGAATCTTACTGCTGATATGCTCAGCTTTGAGGATGTACCTTACGAAAAACCAACCGATATGAGCTCCGGCAGCTCTCTTGAGGACTGCGATTCTGCTCTCACATACCTGAATACACACTACTACATCCAGCCTTATAAGGAACTTCAGGGCAATCCGCTGAAGGTATTCTTCAAAAAGGTCATTAGAAAGCTTACAAAGTTCTATGTTGAGCCGGTGGTTTTCGACCAGAACGATTTCAACGCAAATACCACAAAGGCTCTTAACTCACTCAGAAGCGCTGTAAATACCGGTTCGGAAAGCAGTGATATGAACGACAGGCTTCAAGTGCTTGAACTCGCTCAGAAGGAACTCACAAAACGTATCGACAGCCTCGAACGTGAGAATGCTGCTCTCCGTGAAGAACTGGGAAAGCAGAGGACAGAATGAGAATAATCCAGATACTTCCTACACTTTCATTCGGAGATGCTATCGGAAACGATACGCTCGCACTTAAAGGTGCGATCCGTGATATGGGATATGAGACCGAGGTCTACGCCGAAAATATCGACAAGCGCCTGCCTGCCGGATCCGGTCTGGATATTTCCAAGCTCAGCGGTCTGAAAAAAGATGACATCATACTCTATCATAAATCTACCGGCACTGATCTTACATTCAGGATAGATGAATTCAAATGCCGCAGGATAATGATATACCATAATATAACTCCGCCTGAGTTCTTCCGTCCTTACAGCCCTGCGGCTACGGCTCTTACGGAATATGGCTATAAGGGAGTCGAGTATCTCAAGGATAAGATAGATTACTGTCTTGCTGTTTCAAGCTATAACCGTTCTGATCTTCTCAGGATGGGCTATACCTGTCCTATCGACATAAGACCTATCCTCATACGCTTTGAGGATTACAAACAAACTCCTGATGAAGAAACTATCCGCAAATACAGCGACGGCAAAAAGAACCTCATCTTCGTCGGAAGGATCGCTCCGAATAAAAAGCAGGAGGACGTTATCCGCGCTTTCTATCACTATAAGAAGCTCAATCCGGAATCACGTCTTATTCTTGTCGGTTCCTATTCCGGAATGGAGAATTATTATAACAGACTGGTCAAGTACGCCGCTGCACTTGGTCTTAAAGAAGATGTTGTATTCACAGGTCATATAAAGTTCAGTGCTATACTTGCATTCTACCGTATCGCAGACGTTTTCGTATGTATGAGCGCTCACGAAGGCTTCTGTGTTCCGCTGGCTGAAGCAATGTTCTTCGATGTTCCGATAGTAGCGCTCGATACAAGTGCTATTTCTGATACTCTCGGAGGAAGCGGCTTCCTTGTTGACGATAATGATCCCGTATTCGTATCAAGAGTCATCGACCGCGTTCTGAATGATGAGGCTCTGCGGAATGAACTTATTTCCGGACAGCGCCGCCGTCTCAAGGACTTCTCTTATGAGAAGATAAAAGACACTTTCACTGAACAGCTGAAAAATTTTATCGCTGCAAAATAAAGGATGATATAACATAATGAAGAAGATTGGCTTTGTTATCCCGTGGTATGCTGACGCTATACCGGGGGGCGCAGAAATGGAACTGCGCGAGGTCTCATCACATCTGCACTACGCTGGTGTTGCGGTTGAGATACTTACTACCTGTGTTAAGGAATTCGGCTCTGACTGGAGCGTGAACTATTATAAAGAAGGCGAGGATTCTACCGCTAACGGTATAACTATCCGCCGATTCAAGGTAAGAAAACGCGATAACGCCGCTTTCGATGCAGTTAATGCAAAGCTTATGGCTAAAACGCCGATACCCCCCGAAGAAGAAGAAACTTTTCTTCGTGAAATGGTAAACAGCCCCGACCTTTACGCCTATATGAGCGAACACGTTGACGATTATTCGCTGTTCGTATTCATACCATATATGTTCGGAACTACGTATTACGGCGCTCAGGTGTGCCCTTACAAGTCTGTGCTCATCCCCTGCTTCCACGATGAAGCATATGCATATATCGGAAAATTCAAGGAACTGTTCCCGAAAACAGCCGGTATGGTATTCAATGCACGTCCCGAAGCAGAACTCGCTGAGAGACTTTATGGCTTCTCGCAGAGCGGTACAAAAACTATTGTCATGGGCATAGGAATGGATACGGATATAGTTCCGGATCCTGCTGCTTTCCGCGAAAAATTCAAGGTCAAAGAGCCTTTCATCCTCTATGCAGGACGTAAGGACGAGGGCAAGAACGTTCACACGCTCGTGAAATATTATGCGGAATATATCAAACGCCGCGAGACTGATCTCAGACTTATCCTTATCGGCGGAGGTCAGATAGAGCTTCCGGAAGAGCTCGTTAAGAGCGGAAGGATCCTCGATCTCGGATTCGTTGACAGACAGGATAAATACAACGCTCAGGGAGCAGCAGAGTTCCTGTGCCAGCCCTCAAAAAACGAAAGCTTCTCGCTCGTTATCATGGAAAGCTGGCTTTGCGGCAGACCTGTTCTCGTTCATGCAGACTGCGCTGTTACAAGAAACTTTGCTTCTGAATCCAACGGAGGTCTGTATTTCGGAAACTATTTCGAGTTTGAAGGCTGCACCGATTACATCCTCGAACATAAAAACGAGGCATGGATGATGGGCAGCAACGGCAAAAACTATGTTATGAAGAATTTCGACTGGGACGTTATAGTCGATAAATATAAGCGATTTTTCGCAGACATAACCGGAGAGAGTGAAAAATGAAAAGGATAGCATTGGTTAATCAGCGCTACGGACTTGAAGTAAACGGCGGTTCGGAGTATTATACACGCCTTATCGCAGAAAGGCTCGTCGACCATTATCAGGTAGATGTTATCACTACAAAGGCTGTTGACTACACTACATGGGAAAACAGCTACACTGCTGATGAAGAGGATATAAACGGCGTTCATGTGAGACGTTTTTCCGTAAAAGAGTGCCGCGCTAAAGACTTCAATGAGTATAACGGAAAGTACCTTGCAAGGATCGGCGCCGGCGATTTCGATGAGGATGCCGAAAAGACATGGTTCCAGAAACAAGGACCTTATTGTCCTGATGCTATCGAGTATATCAAGGCAAATAAGGACAATTACGATGCTTTTATCTTCGTGACATATCTTTATTACCTCAGTGTAATGGGAATACCCGAAGTCGCTGAGAAAGCAATTTTCATCCCGACAGCACATGAAGAGCCTTTCATCCACTTCAGAAGCTTCGAGAAAATATTCACTCTCCCTAAGGCTTATGTGTTCCTTACAGACGAGGAAAAAGCCCTTGTTCAAGGACTTTTCAATTGCGGAAATATCCCCTGCAAGGTAATGGGCACCGGAGTTGAGATACCTTGCGAACCGGACGAAAAGGCTTTCCGCGAGAAATACAATATTCATGGCAACTACATCATATATGTAGGACGTATCGACGAAGGCAAGGATTGTCCGATGATGTTCAAGTACTTCATGGAATATAAGAAACGCCGTCCTGAAAGCGGTCTCAAGCTCGTCCTCATGGGCAAACCAGTCTGCGAGATACCCAAGCATAAAGACATCCTCAGTCTCGGATTCGTCAGCGAAGAGGACAAATTCAGTGGTATATCCGGCGCAAAAGCCCTTGTTCTTCCTTCAAAGTTTGAGAGCCTGTCTATCTCTGTACTTGAAGCTATGACACTTTCAGTACCTGTCATCGTAAACGGTATCTGTGAGGTTCTTAAAGGTCACTGCCTGAAAAGCAACGGCGGTCTCTACTATATGAACTATTTTGAATTTGAGGGCATTCTCGATTATATCTTCTCACATGATAAAGAATACGAAGCTATGCGCTCAAACGCACGTCTTTACATCGACAATAACTACCGCTGGGAGGTTATCATGCGTAACTTCCGGGAGGTAATAGACAGTATATAAAAACAGCGGCACATATGTGTTGTATTCATACAGCAGCTTTATCCGCAGCTTACCGGGGCAAACCTTTCTGAGGAAAGGTTCTTCCCCGAACCCCTTTCCAAAGACTTTTATTTCGTTTTTTTCGCAATGGTATAAAAATTTCGGAAGTCAAATAGACTTCTGTTTTTTCATTTTTATGTTAGTTCTTATACCATTGCGAACAGACGAAAGTTTTAGGAAGGGAGTTTGAGGGTGACTCCCCGCAGTGCGGGGAGATGTCCGAAGGACAAAGGGGACCGCCGCTGTTGGCGGAACCCTTTTTCAAAAGGGTTTCCCTCAATAATCTACCGATAAACTTCTATATGGGTATTACGCATAAGTGCCGCCCTTTATTTAATAGTATGGTGGTATTATGTTACTCATTTCAATTATGGATATTGACCGCAGCTCACATCACAGTCACGCTCATGCACTTCTGAGGGAATGTCTTAAACCGTATGGGATAGCTTACAATGAGGATACTCCTCTGATAAAGAGCGACATGGGAAAGCCTTCTCTTGCCGGACATCCGGAGATACACTTCAACCTCTCCCACGCAAACGGTATCGCCGCCTGCATAGTTTCCGGAAGCGAATGCGGCATTGACTGTGAAAAAGTGCGTTCCTTCCGCGAAAACGTCGTAAAAAGAGCCTTCAGCGAACGCGAGAAGGAACTCATTTACAGTAATCCGGAAGAAAACCGCGATCTTCTTTTTTTCCGGATGTGGACTCTCAAAGAAGCATACGTCAAAGCGCTTGGCGTTGGTATCTCCTACCCTCTCAGCAGCGCCGGATTCACATTTGAGAACGGCAGGATAATCACCGATATTTCCGGCTATCGCTTCAGACAATACCTCATCCGCGGCGGAGAATACGTTGTTTCGACCTGCGAAAAAATCACGGATCAGATATAATATTATTGAATAACGCGTTCATTTCCGGCAACAATAACGCTAAAGGAGATGAACGTATGAACATCACGCCAGAATCTTACAGCAAAATGAGCCAGAAAGTATCGCCAAAATCACGCAGTTCAGTCAATGTGCCAATAGCCTTCGCAGTCGGAGGCGGCATCTGCGCCATAGGACAGATACTGACAGAGATCTTAATAAAAAGCGGTCTCGACAAAACTACCGCCGGCACATGGACATCCATAATCCTCATCGGCACAAGTGTACTCATGACAGGTCTTGGAATATACCCAAAACTTGCAAAACACGCTGGCGCAGGCACTCTTGTTCCGATAACCGGATTCTCAAATGCGGTCAGCTCATCGGCTATCGAAGCGAAATCCGAAGGATTCATCCTCGGAGTAGGTGCGAAAATATTTACAATAGCCGGACCTGTTATCCTCTATGGAAGTGCTGCATCGGTCGCATTCGGCATCATTTACTATGCTGTAAAGTATATTTTCTGAAAAAAATAAGCAGGGCATTAAGCCCTGCTTTGACACAAATAAATCAAAATAAATATGTGTAGAACAAAAGAAAGGAGACAACAAAACGAGTGTTAATAATTAAAGATTATTTAACACTATGGATATTATAACTTATTTTCGGGCTTTCGTCAATAGAAAACCGAAAAAAATTACTTAGCCGCCGAAATTTCTGTTGTTTTGCACAATTATCCTGTATCATTCTATTGCAAAAACCACAAAAAGTCGTATTTATTGCCTTTAACAGCCCAAAATCAGAGGAAAAAACCTCTGATTTTTTTGTGTTCAGCTATTTATGTTCAAATTGCTATAATATGGATGCTTAATTTTATACATAAATCATTAGCTTTGCGAATAAAAAGGTGTTTACAAACTTCAAATTCTGTGTTATAATGTAAGAAGTAGTTATACATGGTTAACTTTTTCACAAGCTTCCAGGTATAACACCTAACTTAATTTCACTTTAGGAGGTCATTCCTATGGCTATCAAAAGAAAAATGAAAACAATGGACGGTAATAATGCCGCTGCATATGTTTCTTACGCCTTCACGGAAGTTGCCGGTATCTACCCGATCACACCTTCCAGCCCGATGGCAGACTATGTTGATCAGTGGTCTGCTCAGGGTGTAAAGAACATTTTCGGCACTACCGTTAAGGTTGAGGAGATGCAGTCTGAGGCTGGTGCAGCTGGTACAGTTCACGGTTCTCTGAACGCTGGTGCTCTTACCACAACATATACTGCTTCTCAAGGTCTTCTCCTCATGATCCCGAATATGTACAAGATCGCTGGTGAGCTTCTCCCTTGCGTGTTCCATGTTTCTGCACGCTGCGTTGCTTCTCACGCACTTAACATTTTCGGTGACCACTCTGACGTATATGCTTGCCGTCAGACTGGTTTTGCAATGCTCGCTGAGACAAACCCGCAGGAAGTTATGGATCTCGCTGCTGTTGCTCATCTCGCTTCTATCAAGAGCCGCGTTCCTTTCATCAACTTCTTCGATGGTTTCCGTACATCCCACGAGATCCAGAAGATCGCCGTATGGGATTACGAGGATCTCAAGGAAATGTGCGATATGGACGCTGTCAAGGCATTCCGTGATCGTGCTCTTAATCCTGAAAATCCGACAATGCGTGGTTCTCACGAGAACGGTGATATCTTCTTCCAGCACCGTGAGGCTTGCAACTCCTACTACAATGCTGTTCCTGCTATCGTTGAGGAGTACATGGGCAAGGTAAACGCAAAGCTCGGCACAGACTACAAGCTCTTCAATTACTATGGTGCTCCTGATGCAGATCGTGTTATCGTTGCAATGGGTTCTATCTGCGACGTTGCTGAGGAAGTTATTGACTACCTTAACAAGAAGGGTGAGAAGGTCGGTATCGTTAAGGTTCGCCTGTTCCGTCCGTTCTCAGCTGAAAAGCTCGTTGAGGCAATTCCTGCAACTGCAAAGACAATCGCTGTTCTCGACAGAACCAAGGAGCCTGGCTCTCTCGGTGAGCCTCTCTACCTCGATGTCGTTGCTGCTCTTAATGCTACCGGCAGAACTGGTATCAAGGTAATCGGCGGTCGTTACGGTCTCGGTTCAAAGGATACTCCTCCTGCATCTGTATTTGCTGTATATGCAGAACTCGCAAAAGCTGATCCTAAGCCGCAGTTCACACTCGGTATCGTTGATGATGTTACAAACCTCTCACTTGCTGAGGAAGATGCTCCTAACACAGCAGCAGAAGGCACAATTGAGTGTAAGTTCTGGGGTCTCGGCGGTGACGGTACTGTTGGTGCTAACAAGGACTCTATCAAGATCATCGGCGATCATACTGACAAGTACGTTCAGGCTTACTTCCAGTATGACTCAAAGAAGACCGGCGGTATCACTATCTCACATCTCCGTTTCGGTGATAAGCCTATCAAGAGCCCTTACTACATCAACAAGGCTGACTTCGTTGCATGTCACAACCCTTCATACATCCTCAAGGGCTACAAGATGGTCAACGATGTAAAGCCGGGCGGTGTATTCCTTATCAACTGCCAGTGGAAGCCTGAGGAGCTCGACCAGCACCTCTCTGCTGATACAAAGCAGTATATCGCAAAGAACAACATCCAGCTCTATCTGGTTAACGCAATCGACCTTGCACAGGAGATCGGTCTTGGCAAGCGTACAAATACAATTCTCCAGTCTGCATTCTTC
This sequence comes from uncultured Ruminococcus sp., assembly GCA_900315755.1. GTDB lineage: Bacteria > Bacillota > Clostridia > Oscillospirales > Ruminococcaceae > Ruminococcus. The sequence goes on along the minus strand of ONAI01000028.1, from coordinate 19,932 downwards.
TCACTTTCCAAGGTTCTTCCTGAGGCTGAGGCAATCGGCTACATGAAGGAAAAGGCTCAGAAGTTCATGAAGAAGGGTATCGAGATCGTTCAGATGAACGAGAAGGCTATTGATGCAGGCGCAAACGCTTATGTCAAGGTTGACGTTCCTGCTGAGTGGGCAAATGCCGTTGATAATTCCACACCTGCAAAGCTTGAGGGCTCAGAGAAGCTCGTTAAGATGGTTGAAGGCATCATGAACCCTGTTGGCAAGATGCTCGGTGATACTCTTCCTGTTTCTGCATTCTCAGATCACGTTGACGGTACATTCGAGCAGGGTGCTTCTGCATACGAAAAGCGCGGCGTTGCTGTTATGGTTCCTGAGTGGAATCAGGATACTTGTGCAAAGTGTAACAAGTGTTCGTTTGTCTGCCCACACGCAACTATCCGTCCGTTCGCTCTTACAGACGCTGAGGTTGCTGCTGCTCCTGAGAACATCAAGATCGCTCCTAAGCCGATCGTAAAGAGCGAGTACAAGTACACTCTCGCTATTTCAGCTATGGATTGTATGGGATGCGGCGTATGTATCGGTGTCTGCCCGACTAAGTCTCTCAAGATGGTTCCAAGAGAGTCTCAGGAGCCACAGCAGGCAGTATTCGATTACTGTGTTGCTAAGGTTACAGAGAAGACAGATGTTGCAACAGATGCAACTGTTATCTCCAGCCAGTACAAGAAGCCTCTCCTCGAATTCTCAGGTTCATGCGCAGGCTGTGCAGAGACTTCTTATGCAAGACTCATCACACAGCTCTTCGGTTCAAGAATGTACATCTCCAACGCAACAGGATGTTCTTCAATCTGGGGCGGTCCTGCTGCTACATCACCTTACACTGTTGACGCAAACGGCCACGGTCCTGCATGGGCTAACTCACTGTTCGAGGACAACGCTGAGCACGGTCTCGGTATGTATCTCGGTCAGAAGGCTATCCGTGAGAGACTCATCGAGGAAGTAAAGGAAATCGCTGCAAGCGACAAGGCATCTGCTGAGATCAAGGCAGCTGCTGATGAGTACCTCGCAACAGTAAACGACGGTGCTAAGAATACAGCTGCAACTGCTGCACTCGTTGCTGAGCTCGAAAAGTGCGACTGCAAGTGCGATAAGAAGGCTGATATCCTTGAAAACAAGAACTACCTCTCCAAGAAGTCCGTATGGATCTTCGGCGGTGACGGCTGGGCTTATGATATCGGTTTCGGCGGTCTTGATCACGTTCTCGCTACTGGCGAAGATGTAAACATCATGGTATTCGATACCGAGGTTTACTCAAATACAGGCGGACAGGCTTCCAAGTCCTCTAACATTGGTCAGGTTGCACAGTTCGCATCAGCAGGTAAGGCAATCGCTAAGAAGCGCCTTGCTGATATTGCTATGAGCTACGGTTACATCTATGTTGCACAGATCGCTATGGGTGCTGACATGAACCAGACACTCAAGGCAATCAAGGAAGCTGAGGCTTATCCGGGACCGTCACTCATCATCGGTTATGCACCTTGTGAGATGCACTCTATCAAGGGCGGTATGACAAACTGTCAGGCTGAGATGGAAAAGGCTGTTAAGTGCGGTTACTGGAATAACTTCCGTTATGATCCTCGTCTTGCTGCTGAGGGCAAGAACCCATTCCAGCTCGATTCCAAGGCTCCAACAGAATCATATCAGGACTTCATCATGAACGAGGCTCGTTACAGCGCACTCACACGTTCATTCCCAGACCGTGCTAAGGAGCTCTTCGAGAAGGCAGAGAAGACTGCTGCTAATCGTTACGAGTACCTCACAAAGCTCGCTGAGAAGTAAGCAGCGTGACACTGCCCCCGTCCACGTTGACGCTCGTAAACTCGCTAACTCTCTGCAAAACGGATAGTCTGCTTTCGCTTACGGAAGTTTAACGTGTAATATGCACATACGAATATAAAATTACTCCCCGATACGAACAAGTATCGGGGAGATTTTTTACATTTTTTTGTTGTAATAGAATGTAACGCTGAGATATACTATCATAATGAATGCCATGCAGCAAGACAGCACAGAGCTTATAGTCTCATTGATGTAGGTGAAAATGATTGAACCAAGTGAAAATCCCAAAACAGAGATGATGAACGAAGTTTTGGAAGCTTTCATCATTATCTGGACATTGCGTTCATCGGAATTCTGGATATAAAGGTGCTTGAAAAGGTGCTCGTCGTTGAGTGCTGTCTTGTTACGCCTGATATAAAAAAGCGACATTCCGAGTAAGACTGCGAAAAAGGCGGTGATAGTACTATTGCTGTTCCATACGCCATCTGTTATAAAAGAAATACATACTACCGCTATGATACCAACGGCTGATACAGCAGTCAGCAGCCAGTAGGTTTTTATGTCTTTCTGAAGTTTGTTTCTGAATTCTTCCATAGTTATCCTCCTTTAAATGTTCTCATCGCCCTCGAAAATGAACAGCTCCTCGATAGTAGTGCCGAAGAACTGCGCCGCCTTATGAGCGAGCGTGAGGGACGCATTATACTTGCCGTTCTCGAGTGAGATTATGGTCTGCCGCGTAACAGAAAGGGCGTCCGCAAGCTCCTGTTGTGTGACCTTCCGTGCTTTACGCATTTCCTGAATTCTGTTTTTCAAATCATCACTCTCCATTCGTGTAAAGTTAACTTTACAATAATAGTATAGCAAGCTTTACATTATTTGTCAAGGGTACTTTACATATATTTATCATTTAACTTTTTGCAAGTAAACAAAAAGGACGGCTCACTGTACGAACCGTCCATTATTCTTATATGCTTAACCGAGAACGATCTTAATGTCGTTTGTGTCAGCAAGCTTGTCGGCAGGAATGTAGTTACCCTCAAGCTTTTCACCGTTGAGTATGATCTCCTTAACGCCGCTCTGAACGTGAGCAGAGTTATCGAAGGACATATTGAGCTTCTTGCCGCGGAAATTCTTCTTTATCTTAAAGCTTGCCCATTCAGACGGAATCGAAGGATCAACACGAAGTCCGCCGAGGTCAGGTCTCATGCCGCAGATACCCTCAACGCAGCCTACCATGACTGTTGAAGCAGTACCTGTGAGCCAGTGAACGTGTGAACGTCCCTCGAACGGAGAAGCCTTCGACTCAGTGAACTGACCGTGAACATAAGGCTCCATAACACGTATCTCAGCCTTGTCGTTCATTGCAGCAGGTGAGCTCTCAAGGAAGTACTCAAATGCACGGTCGCCGTGACCGAGAAGAGCCTCGGCAAGAATGAGCCAGCCCTGTGACTGTGAGAAGATACCGCCGTTTTCTTTTGTATCGAGGTTGAATACCTGCATGAGCGCACCCTCGAAGTGGTGATACTTATAAGGCGGCTCAAGAAGCTTAGCGCCGTAAGGTGTATTGAGGATGTCGTGAACGCTGTTCATAGCCTTTTCAGCCTGCTCCTCAGAAGCAAATTTTGAAATTACAGACCAGCTCTGCGGATTGAGCCACATATTAGCCTCAGGATCCTTCTTAGCACCAACGACCACGCCGTTATCGCGGATTCCGCGGATGAAGCGATCCTCGTCCCAGCACTTTTCAAGTGCATCTGCAAGCTTAGCCTTAGCGCCTTTGAGAACGGTAAGATACTCGTTATCGCCGCGCTGAGAAGCGAAGTCCTCCATAACGTTCATAGCGTAATAAAGCTGGAACGCAACGAATGTAGACTCGCCCTGCTTGCCAAGACGGAGACAGTCATTCCAGTCAGCGTGGAGACCGGCAGGCATATCGTGACTGCCCAGTCTTTCAAGTGAGAAGCGGATAGCATTTTTGAGATGCTCATAAACAGTATCTTCGCCGCCGCCTTCTTCTGCATATGTGATAACTTCGTCGAGGAAGCCTTTATTTCCGCTCTCACCGAGGTACTTTACGATAGTCGGGAAGAGCCAGAGAGCGTCATCAGCACGATAGGACGGATGTCCGGTCTCCTTAGCGTAAACGCTGTGCTCATCGTTCTCATCAGGACAGGTCTCATGACCTGCATTGTGATCGAACTTAACAAGCGGAAGTCCGCCGCCGTTGCTTACCTGAGCAGAGAGCATGAAGCGAATCTTATCAGCAGCCATTTCAGGATCGAGGTGTATGATGCCCTGAATATCCTGAACTGTATCGCGATAGCCGTAACCGTTTCTGAGACCGCAGTAGATGAACGAAGCTGCTCTTGACCAGATAAAGGTCATGAAGCACTGGTAAGCATTCCATACATTTATCATATTGTTGAACTCATCGGAAGGAGTTTCAACCTGGAAGTTCTCAAGCTGACCATGCCAGTAATCCTTGAGCTGCTTGATCTCAGCATCGACCTTGCCGGCAGCCTTGTATTCATCAAGAATAACAGTAGCCTCAGCGTCATTGCGCTTACCCATAATAAAGATGAATTCCTTTGTCTCGCCTGGAGCAAGAGTGATGTCGCTCTGAAGCGCACCGCATGAATTCGAGTTATAGTTCATAGCGTTATTGCACTTTCCGGACTCAACTGCAATAGGATTTGAGAAAGTTCTGTAAGGTCCGATAAAGTCGCTGAGTGAACCGTTGTAAGCTGTAACAGGCTGACCGACCATACCGAAGAAGCGCTCCTCATGATTTGAACCTGTCTCATCGAAGCCGGTATTCTCATTCATATGCTGAATGATCTTATTGCCGCCCTCAAAGCTTGTACGTGTAATGAAGAGGGTGTACTGGAGATTCACCTGATCCTGCTCATAGTTAGGCTCGTTTGTGAACTCGACCATACCGTAAACAGAAAGCTTTCTTTCCTTAGCGGAAGCATTTGTGACTTTAGCTCTCCATACCTCATAGGTCTTGCCATAAGGAACATAGTAAGTCACCTCGGACTTAATGCCCTCATATTCGGCTGAGATGACAGTATATGCAGTACCGTGGCGGCACTCGCTCTTGTACTTGTCAAGAGGCTTGCCGACAGGCTGCCATGAAGCCGACCAGTAATCGGCAGTATCGTTATCGCGGATATATACATAGCGTCCCGGAAGAGCCATTTCTGAGTTGAAACGGAAACGTGAGATACGTCCATTAGCACCGGATTTAACGAAGCTGTAACCAGCAGCGTTATTAGAGATCATAGCGCCGTATTCAGGATCACCGAGATAGTTTGCCCAAGGGGCAGGTGTAGCTGGATTAGTAATAACATATTCCTTGTTTTCAAGGTCGAAATGTCCATACTGCATAAGATTTCTCCTTTAATAAAACAATGTTTTTCATGTTTTGAGGAAGTGCTTGTCCTCTCAAAATAAAGATATACTGATTATAACATTAATCCGTAGAATTTTCAAGGGCTTTCCGATAATTTTCCGGAGATAAAATCATTTGCCCTGTTTTGTTTTCAGCTTGCGGATAGTATAGCCTTCATTTATTTTCATAACACCGCGCTCGATAGCGAGAGCATAGTCGGGGATGTCTCTTGTTACGGTAGTTCCGGCAGCAGTGTAAACAGCCTTTCCGAGCTTTACAGGCGCGATCAGGTTCGTATTGCAGCCGACAAAGCTGTTATCGCCGATAACGCAGCGGTTCTTGGTTATACCGTCATAGTTTACGGTAACAGTTCCGCAGCCGATATTGACCTTTCTGCCGATGTCGCTGTCACCGATATAAGCAAGGTGAGCAATAGCGGTCTTTTCGCCGACTGACGAATTCTTGACCTCAACGAAATCGCCTATTTTAGCATTCTTTCCGATATGACAATCAGGTCTGATATGTACGAACGGACCTACATTTACACCCTCGGCAATATCAGAATCATATATCTGAGCGGTATTAACAATGGTCTCGTCCCCTACCGTACTATTCTCGATCACAACATTCGGACCTATCTTGCAGCGAGCGCCTATTTTAGTCTTGCCGCGGAGGATAGTTCCCGGAAGTATCTCGGTATCCTTGCCTATCTCGACCTCTCTCTCGATGATAACGCCGTCAAGGCAGGTGAATTCCACACCGTTTTCAAGATGCTTGTCGATGACCTGTCTGCGGGCATACTCGTTGAATTCAAGAAGCTCCTTACGGTCATTAGCACCCTTGATTATGTCAGGATTAGGTGACTTGTAAGCGCCTGCGTTCTTGCCGTTTGCAAGAGCAAGGAATATAGTATCAGTGAGATAATACTCGCTCTGAGCGTTATTGTTTGTTATCTTGCCAAGAAGCTCTATAAGATCAGCTGTTCTGAACCAGTATGTACCGGAATTGACTTCTTTTATCTTCTTCTGCTCCGGAGTAGCATCCTTTTCCTCAACGATGCCGCTTATGCCCTTGTCTGTACGGATAATCCTTCCATAGCCCTTAGGCTCTTCGAGCTCGGAAGTAATAACAGTAACGGCATTATTCTGCTCCTGATGCAGAGCAAGCGCATCTCTGATCGTTGCCTCGTCGATAAACGGAGCATCACCGCAAAGAACGAGAGTATTGCCCGACTCATCATTCTTCAGAAACGGTATTCCCTGCATAACAGCGTGGCCTGTACCAAGTCTTTCCGACTGAAGCGCAGTAGTATATCTGCCGCCGAGATAATCGTCTATCATCTCGCCCTTAAAGCCCTTTATTACGCATATATCCGATACTCCCGCGCTCTCACACGCAGAGATCACCCATTCGAGCATCGGCTCGCCAAGGACTTTGAACAGCGGCTTAGGCATATCTGCCTTCATACGTTTACCCTGTCCGCCTGCCAGTATAATTGCTTTATTCATATAAACTCCTCCTTATTCGAGTATTTGCTTTAATTGTTCAACGCTGAGCGGTATGACCTTCCAGCCATCCTCTTCAAGCTCAACAAGCACCATTTCCTCTTTATCAGAGTCAACTCCCTTGCTGGTTTTCACTTCAAACTCTGCTTCAACGCTGTATCCGTTGACAACTTTAATTGCCAGATCGCTTACTCCGTTCTTTTCAGCATTAACAGAGAAATACTTTTCTGCAAGACCGTATCCTGTATTCGGTGCAAGACGAACGCTCTTGGTTATGTGGAATTCAGTCACCTCAGCATCCGTATCCTCCTGCCCGTTGAAATATTCTTTTGCTTTTCCGCTGATTATTGCATCATAGAGCTTTTCCGGATAAAAATATTTCAGTGTTTCGTTCACACCTTCAGTATACATAGCTGTAATGCAGCTTTTCAGCGCATCCTCTGCTTCTTTTTCCGGCGGTATGAATCCACCCGTGTCAAGATTATTCTTTTGGGCATATTCCGAAGCCTTTTCTCTTGCTTTATCAAGTGCTTCCGGGTTTAAAGATGCCAGCTGTCCCTGCATTTGGGATGTTTCGGTTTCAGAGACAGAAACCGCCTCAGAAGTACCTGCCGAAGGCTTCACGGACGAACTTCCGCTGTCGCTTTTGCAGGAAACAAGCACTCCCGCCGTCAAAATGCAAATCGCAGCAATTGCAGCCGATTTTTTCATACTACTCCCCCATTCTGTAACTCTTATTTTTACATACTTTAACAATAAATTCAAGACCTTTTTTTCAATTTTATTTCAGCACTTAAAATTTTGTATAAAATGCTGTAAAACTAACGGCGATTTTTTGCCATTATATATATGGTAATTTTTTCTGATGTATGCTATAATAATTATAAGTCGGACGGTGAACTATGTCCAATCGTCCGGTAATGTTTAAAACTGGAGGTATATACCAATGGCAAACAAATATTGCTACCTTTTCTCTGAAGGTAATGCTAACATGAGAGAACTTCTCGGCGGTAAGGGCGCTAACCTCGCTGAGATGACTAACATCGGTCTCCCTGTTCCTCAGGGTTTCACGATCACAACTGAAGCTTGTACTCAGTACTATGAGGACGGCGGTATCTCACCTGAGATCCAGGCTGAAATCAACGAGTATATCGTTAAGATGGAAGGAATCACAGGCAAGAAGTTCGGTGATAAGGAGAATCCGCTCCTCGTTTCCGTTCGTTCAGGCGCTCGTGCTTCAATGCCAGGTATGATGGATACTATCCTCAACCTCGGCCTCAACGAGACTGTTGTTAATACAATCGCAGAAAAGTCCAACAATCCAAGATGGGCTTGGGACTGTTACAGAAGATTCATCCAGATGTATTCCGACGTTGTTATGGAAGTTGGTAAGAAGTACTTTGAAGAGCTTATCGACAAGATGAAGGAAGAAAAGGGTGTTACTCAGGACGTTGAACTCACAGCTGATGATCTCAAGACTCTCGCTGGTCAGTTCAAGGCTGAATATAAGTCTAAGATCGGTGTTGACTTCCCTGATGATCCTAAGGAGCAGCTCATGGGCGCTATCAAGGCTGTATTCCGTTCATGGGACAACCCAAGAGCAAACGTTTACAGAAGAGATAACGATATCCCGTTCTCATGGGGTACTGCTGTAAACGTACAGTCAATGGCATTCGGTAACATGGGTGACGACTGCGGTACAGGTGTTGCATTCACACGTGATCCTGCTACTGGCGAGAAGAAGCTCATGGGTGAGTTCCTCACAAACGCACAGGGCGAAGACGTTGTTGCCGGCGTTCGTACTCCTATGCCGATCCAGCAGATGGCTGAAACTTTCCCTGAGGCTTTCGCTCAGTTCCAGGAAGTTTGCAAGACTCTCGAAAATCACTACCACGATATGCAGGATATGGAGTTCACTGTTGAAAACAAGAAGCTCTATATGCTCCAGACAAGAAACGGTAAGAGAACTGCACAGGCTGCTCTCAAGATCGCTTGCGACCTCGTTGATGAAGGCATGAAGACAGAGCAGGAAGCTGTTGCAATGATCGATCCAAGAAACCTCGATACACTTCTCCACCCACAGTTCGATGCTAAGGCTCTCAAGGCTGCAACTCCTATCGGCAAGGGTCTCGGTGCTTCACCTGGTGCTGCTTGCGGTAAGATCGTATTCACAGCTGACGACGCTGTTGAGTGGGCTGCTAAGGGCGAGAAGGTTGTTCTCGTTCGTCTCGAAACATCACCTGAAGATATCACAGGTATGAAGGCTGCTCAGGGTATCCTTACAGTACGTGGCGGTATGACTTCTCACGCTGCTGTTGTTGCTCGTGGTATGGGTGAGTGCTGCGTTTCAGGATGCGGCGACATCAAGATGGATGAAGCTAACAAGAAGTTTGAACTCGGCGGAAAGACTTTCAACGAGGGAGACTGCATCTCTATCGATGGTACAACTGGTAACATCTACGATGGTATCATTCCTACTGTTGACGCTCAGATCGCTGGTGAGTTCGGAAGAATCATGGCTTGGGCTGATAAGTACAGAAAGCTTAAGGTAAGAACAAACGCTGATACACCTGCTGACGCTAAGAAGGCTCGTGAACTCGGTGCTGAAGGTATCGGTCTCTGCCGTACTGAGCATATGTTCTTCGAGGCTGACAGAATCGCTGCTTTCCGTGAGATGATCTGCTCTGATACTGTTGAAGGCAGAGAGGCTGCTCTCGCTAAGATCGAGCCTATCCAGCAGGCTGACTTCGAGGCTCTCTATGAGGCTCTTGAAGGTAACCCGGTTACTATCCGTTTCCTCGATCCTCCTCTCCACGAATTCGTTCCTACTGAGGAAGCTGATATCGAGCTTCTTGCTAAGTCACAGGGCAAGTCCGTTGAGGATATCAAGGCTATCATCGCTTCTCTCCACGAATTCAACCCGATGATGGGTCACCGTGGATGCCGTCTTGCTGTAACATACCCTGAGATCGCTGCTATGCAGACAAAGGCTGTTATCAAGGCTGCTATCAATGTTAAGAAGAATCACCCAGACTGGAACGTTAAGCCTGAGATCATGATCCCACTCGTTGGCGATGTTAAGGAGCTTAAGTTCGTTAAGAAGGTTGTTGTTGAAACTGCTGACGAAGCTATCAAGGCTGCTGGCGCTAACCTCGAATACGAAGTTGGTACTATGATCGAGATCCCAAGAGCTGCTCTTACAGCTGATGAGATCGCTAAGAACGCTGACTTCTTCTGCTTCGGTACTAACGACCTCACTCAGATGACTTACGGCTTCTCTCGTGACGATGCTGGTAAGTTCCTCGGTGCTTACTACGACAAGAAGATCTTCGAGAACGATCCATTCGCTAAGCTCGACAGAGACGGCGTTGGCAAGCTCATGAAGATGGCTCTCGAACTCGGCAGACCTGCTAATCCTAAGCTCCACTGCGGTATCTGCGGCGAGCACGGCGGCGATCCTTCTTCTGTTGAATTCTGCCACCAGATCGGTCTTGACTACGTTTCTTGCTCACCTTTCCGCGTCCCAATCGCTCGTCTGGCTGCTGCTCAGGCTGCTATCGCAGATAAGAGGTAAGTTCGACTCATTAGAGTTAATGTGCACATTCGATATAACACTGGAAGAAGCAAAGGCTTTCAGAGCCACGAACGGACAGACGATAAAATCCAAAATATGGGAAGATATCAATGTTGAAGTTCGCATATGCGGATAACTGATGTTAATAACAGTCCCCCTGAACTACTATGGTTCAGGGGGATTTTTTGTGTCTGAATTGAAGATGTTGCTAGTCTGGCAACAGTGTAGCTTTAATTAGAAATTTGCTTTTTGCTTTAACTATATCTATAATAATCGTGATTGTGCTTTATTTTCTATTGACATATTATTGCGAGTAGCGTATAATATTTTTATATAGTATCACAATAACTTGATATCAGATGGCGTATGAAGATTAAAAGCAAAACAAAAAATCCTTGCTATAAAGCAAGGATCAATGCACAACACTTGTGCGAACGGCTAAACCGAACGATTTGAAATAATTTTTATTTGAACTCGTAGTGTAATTTTATAGGGTAGTAAATCCTATATTTATATATTATCATATTAAAGGAGATTTGTCAAGTGGCAAATGAAAAAAATTATTTAGGACTGGATATAGGTTCAAATTCAGTAGGCTGGGCAATTACGGATGAAGAATACAAGCTAAAAAAATTCAAAGGCAATCTTATGTGGGGAGTGCATCTTTTTGACGAAGCCCAGCAATCTGCTGACAGAAGAGCATTCAGAACAGCTCGTCGCAGACTTGACAGACGTCAGCAAAGAATAAAGCTTCTACAGGATTTTTTTGCTGTTGAGATATTGAAAAAGGATGAGAAGTTCTTTTTAAGGCTTAAAGAAAGTGCTTTACTGCCGGAGGATTCCGAGAACAGAAAGAATAACATCTTCTTTGATGATGATAGCTATGGCGATAAGGAGTATTTCCAGGAATATCCGACGATTCACCACCTTATAGTCGAACTAATTAACAATAAAGAACCTCATGATGTAAGATTGGTCTATTATGCCTGTGCATATTTGCTTGCTCATCGCGGACATTTTCTTTTTAATGTCGGAAAGGGTAATATTGAAGAAATAACAAATTTTAAACCAATATATGATGATTTTTATAGTGCGCTTCAGGATATAGATGAAAACCCGTTGTTTGATAAAGAAGCTAAAGCAAAAGATATTGAGGATATACTGAAACAGCATATTGCGATTACAAGCAAGGAAAGGGAGTTAAAACAAAGATTGTTTGGTGGAAGAATTCCTAAAACAAAAGAATCTGACGATAAAGATGATGGAGCCATAACTTTAGCTTATGATAAGCTTATTAAACTGATAAGTGGCGGTACTGTCAAACTTTCTGAGCTTTTCTATAAAGAGGATTATAAAGAACTTGAAAAGAACTCAGTTTGCGTAAAAAATGCTGACTTTGATGATACTCTTGAAATACTGACAGGTCAGATAGATGGATTGCATTTGTCTCTGCTTACAAGAGTTAAGGCTATGTACGACTGGTCGCTGCTTGTGGATATTCTTCACGATCACACAATGATATCTGAGTCTAAGGTTGAGATTTACGACAAGCATAAAAAAGACCTTGAAGAACTTAAATACTTTGTTAGTACCTATCTTAGCAAAGCAGATTATAATGAAATATTTAGAGTTGCGGGCGATAAAGCTAATTATGCTTCATATGTCTATAATAGGCAAAATGTTATTGACAAAAAAGTTGATTCAAACTTTAGTCATAATGATGCATCACATGATAGAAAGAGTCAAGAAGCATTCTGCAAGTTTTTGAAACCTTATCTTGTTAAAATAGAAAGTGAAGTTAAAGATGAAGATAAGGAGCGTTTGGCAGAATTAAAGAAAAAATGCGAGGATAATGAGCTTTGCCCGAAACAGGTTACTACCGATAACCGTGTTATCCCTTATCAGCTCTATTATGCTGAGCTGAAAAAGATACTGGAAAACGCCTGCAAATACCTTGATTTTCTTAACGAAAAGGACGAATACGGAACAGTTGCGGATAAAATACTGAGTATTATGGGGTTCAGAATACCTTACTATGCAGGCCCTCTTGTAAGCAGTGACATGAGTAAAAATGCTTGGATGAAGAGGAAAGCAGAAGGAAAAATATATCCCTGGAACTTCAAAGATATGGTCGATGAAGAATCTTCTGAGAATGAGTTTATACGCCGTATGACATGCAAATGTACCTATATTGCAGGTGCGGATGTCCTTCCGAAGTATTCACTGCTTTACAGCAAGTTCATGGTTCTTAATGAGATCAATAATATAAAAGTAAATGGAAATCCGATATCAGTTGATGTTAAACAAAGGCTTTATAAGGATAAATTTGTTGACTGTAAAGCAAAAGTTACGAAGAAGCGTATCGCTGATTATTTTAAGTCAAATGGTATCGATAGTGGCGATATTGAGATTTCAGGCATTGACGATAATATAAAATCATCTTTGAAGTCCTATCACGATTTTAGACATCTTATGGAAAGCAATCAGCTTACGGAAAATGAAGTTGAGGATATAATTGTACATATAACTGTAACTACTGATACAAATCGATTGAAAAAATGGCTAAAGGATAAATACGGAAAACTAACATCAGATGATATAAAGTACATATCTAAGCTGAAATACAACGATTACGGCAGGCTTTCAAGGCGTTTCCTTGAAGAAGTTCTTCCGATAGATACAAAAACGGGTGAAGCTGAAAGCGATAGAAATATCATTACAGCTTTATGGGAAACAAATGAAAATATTATGCAGCTTTTAAGCTCAAAATACCGTTATTTCGAGGCTATCGAAAAGATAAATAGAGGCTATTATGACCAGCACGCATATGAAAATACTATCAGCAAGCGCATGGAAAATATGTATCTTTCACCTGCGGTAAGGCGTTCTGTTACACGAACTCTTGATATTGTCAAGGAGCTTAAAACGATACTGAAAAAAGCTCCCGATAAGATATTTATAGAAATGGCAAGAGGTGAGGGCGAAATTCCAAAAGGTAAACGAACTGAGTCAAGACGAGATCAAATAACGAAGTTTTTGGATGAATCCGAAGCCGATAATATCGATGAGCTCAGAAGCAATCTCGGAAAAGCAGATGACGGTAAGCTTCGCAGCGAAAAGTATTTCCTGTACTTCATGCAGCTTGGCAAATGTGCATATACAGGTAAATCTATAAGTTTCGATGAGCTTGAAGACAACAGCAAATGGAATATCGACCATATCTGGCCTCAGGCGAAAATAAAAGATGACAGCCTTGATAATAAAGTTCTTGTTGATTCTAATGCTAACGGTGCAAAAAAAGATATTTATCCTATCGACGAAAATATTCGCAATAAGATGAAGGGGTTCTGGTATAGCTTACGCGAAAAAAAGCTTATTAGCGATAAGAAGTATCAGCGACTTATACGAAGCACTCCGTTTACAGAGGACGAGTTAGCAGGCTTCATTGCACGTCAGCTCGTTGAAACAAGACAGTCCACAAAAGCTGTTGCCGAGCTTTTGAAAGAGCTTTGCCCTGAGAGTGAAATAGTCTATGTAAAGGCAGGTCTTGTATCTGAATTCAGGCAGGAAATGGATGTGCTGAAATGCCGAGAGATAAATGATCTCCATCATGCAAAGGATGCTTATCTGAATATTGTTATGGGGAATGTTTATAATACTAAATTCACTAATGATCCACGCAATTTTATACATAAGCATCTTGATAATTATTCGATTAAACTGACTACACTTCTATCACAGAAAATAGAACGCAATGGTGAAGTTGCATGGGATAATGCGCGTTCGTTTGCTACTGTCAGAGCTATGATGGCTAAGAATAGTATCAGGTATGTGAGATATACATATAAGCGTAAGGGCGGACTGTTCAACCAGATGCCGGAACGAAAGAAAGATGGACTTGTTCCGCGTAAAAAAGGACTTGATACATCAAAATATGGCGGATATAATAATAAAACAGCTTCTTATTTCTCGTTAGTTAAGGTGAAAAATGATATTGTTTTTATCCCCGTTGATTTAATTGATTCTATTAAGTTTTTGAAGGATATAAAAAAATCAAAAGAAATTGCTTTAACAGCGCTAAAAGAGTTTTATTCGCCCAAAAAGTTGTCGGGCATTACTGAAAATGATATCGTTTTTCCATTAAAACGAACCATTATAAAAATCAATACTATGATTGAGATTGATGGATTTAGAATTAATATATGCAGCAAGGACAGCAAGGGAAAATATATATCTGTTTCATCCGCTGTTCCTTTAACACTTGATAGTGATAAAAAAATATATATCAAAAAAATAGAATCCTTCAAGAAAAAATATGACAACGACCGGAACTATAAAGTTAATAAATACAGTGGTATATCTGAAACTGAAAACATAGAATTATATGATTATCTTGCTGAAAAATGTTTAAGTGAACCGTTTAATAAATGGCAGAAATTTAAAGAAGCTGGAGAAATATTAGTAAATGGTAAGGCGCTTTTTATTAATCAGGATATAACAATTCAGACTTTATCGTTACTAAAAATATTAGCGATTCTAAAAACAGGGCGTTCTGGTAACTGTGATCTGAGCTTTGCAGGAGGAGTTGCTAATTATAATACTGTTAGATTTAATTCAACGCTTGATTCAAAAAAGAATAAACATGTTTATTTAATCGATCAATCACCAACAGGACTTTTCGAGAAAAAGTCTGTAAATCTCCTTGAGCTATGAGCTGGAGAACAGTAGTAATATCAAAAAGAGCTAAGCTTGATATGAAAACAGGATATCTCGTCGTAAGAAGCGAGGAAGAAACTCACAGGATAAATCTCGATGAGATATCCGTACTCATTATCGAGAATACTGCTGTATCTATTACTGGGTGCCTTATTTCGGCTCTTACGGATAAGAAGATCAAGGTCATATTTTGCGATGAAAAGCGAGACCCGACCTGCGAGTTGGTCGCACTATATGGAAGTCACGATACATCTGCAAAGCTCAGAAAACAGATAAAGTGGGATGATGATGTTAAGGCGTATATATGGTCGGAGATAATTGCTGAGAAAATACGCAAGCAGACAGAGTTTCTGGAAGAACTTGGAAAAAGTGAAGAAGCCTTTATGCTGAAAAGTATATCGAAGAGCTTGAACTTGGAGATGTTACTAACCGCGAAGGTCATGCTGCGAAGGTATATTTCAACGCTTTATTTGGCAAGAAATTTACTCGTAGTCAGGAATGTGTTACAAACGCAGCCCTTAACTATGGTTACAGCATTATCCTCTCTTATTTTAACAGAGAGATAACGGCACACGGTTATGTTACTCAGCTGGGGCTGTTCCACAGCAATATGTTCAATCACTTCAATTTTTCCTGTGATCTTAGGGTAGTAAAACCAGATTGCTATTGCACCTGCTGTCATCAGCGTTTGAGCGTAGTGTAATTTTATAGGGTAGTAAAACAGGGCTTCACGGTCTACCTCCGGGACGTTGGTTTGAGAGTAGTGTAATTTTATAGGGTAGTAAAACCAGTTATTGACAGACAGAGAACCAAGAGCAGTTTGAGAGTAGTGTAATTTTATAGGGTAGTAAAACTCCGCTGATATGCCGGTGTCTGCAACAGCTGTTTGAGAGTAGTGTAATTTTATAGGGATAGGCGCAGGATACGGACTGGGATTATAATATAATTTAGAAAACATATTGACATTTTTCTATGTGTATGATATAATATAGAAAATCTTCGATGTGAGGTGAGAACGTGGAATTATCAAACAAGCAGATCACTGTGATATTCAAAGCCCTGTGCGATGAAAACAGAGTGCAGATATTCAGGCTTCTGCAAAACGGCGAGCTATGTGCCTGTCATCTTCTTGAGGATCTGCATCTGAGCCAGCCCACGCTTTCCCATCATATGAAGGTGCTCTGCGACAGCGGTCTTGTGGTCGGCAGAAAAGAGGGCAAGTGGATGCACTACTCTATTTCGCAGAAAGGTGCTAAGATAGCTATGGACTGCCTGAAAGAGATCACGGCAGTAAATGAAAACGATTGTAATTGCTGTAATAAATAAGCCGTATGACCATACGGCTTAAAACAATATCAACAAATAGATATATCTAAATATGACTATTGGAGGAAATGAAAATGGATCATGTTTCAAAAGCGGTACAGTATTTTGAGAAAGGGTTTATGTGTTCACAGGCAGTATTTGCGTCGTTTGCAGAACAGTTCGGTATAACGGAAAAGCAGGCACTTCAGATAGGTGCTTGTTTCGGCGGTGGTATGAGAAAGGCTGAGGTATGCGGTGCGTGTACGGGTGCACTTATGGTGCTTGGTATGAAATACGGTCAGTTTGATGAAAACGATCTTGAAAGCCGTGCTGCTCAGAGTGCAAAAGCATCTGAGTTCCTTGATAAGTTCAAAAATCGCAAAGGTTCATATATATGCCGTGAGATACTCGGCTGCGATATTTCTACCGATGAAGGCAGGAACTACGCACGGTCAAACGGTCTGTACAGCAAGTACTGCCCCGAAATGGTCAGGACGGCAGCAGAGATACTGACCGAAATGCTCGGAGGTGAAAGTTAAGCGTGTGGAACTTCATACAGGAGGAAGTATTCGGCATGAAATGGCTGAACAGGCTAATCGGCTCTTTGCTGAACGCCTGCGGTCTTGATACGAGCGGCAAGCTGGGCGGCAGTCTGCAATTCTTCATCTATGACATGATAAAAATAATGGTTCTGCTGGGTTTTCTGATTTTCGTGATAACCTATATACAGAGCTATTTCCCTCCTGAAAGAACGAAGGAGATACTTGGCAGGTTTCACGGTATTGGTGCCAACTGCGTTGCTGCTTTGCTCGGCACAGTCACACCATTCTGTTCATGCTCGTCCATACCGCTGTTTATGGGCTTCACAAGTGCAGGGCTTCCGCTGGGCGTGACGTTTTCATTCCTTATTTCATCGCCAATGGTTGACTTAGGCTCGCTTGTTTTGCTGATGAGTATATTCGGCTGGAAGGTCGCTGTTATATATGTGATAGTTGGACTTGTAATTGCAGTCGCAGGCGGTACGCTTATCGAAAAGCTGCACCTTGAAGATCAGGTGGAGGAGTTTATCCGTAACGGAAAGAGCATTGACACTCCGCAGAACGAACTCACAAAGCGTGATAGGCTGAAATACTCATGGAAACAAGTCACGGGAACAGTGAAAAAGGTCTTGCCCTATATTATAGCAGGCGTAGGTATCGGAGCGATCATCCACAACTGGATACCTGAGGAATGGATAGTAAACGTTCTTGGTACCGGAAATCCCTTCGGAGTTATCATAGCTGCGATATGCGGAATACCGATGTATGCTGACATTTTCGGCTGTATCCCCATTGCAGAAGCACTGGTCGCAAAGGGTGCAAAGCTCGGCGTAGTTCTCGCATTTATGATGGGCGTTATCACGCTGTCACTGCCGTCAATGATAATGCTGAAAAAGGCAATAAAGCCTAAGCTGCTTTGCATTTTTATCGCTATCTGTACGGTCGGAATTATCCTTGTCGGATATTTCTTTAATCTCATTCAGAATTACATCATTTAGGAGGAATATACCATGGCATTATTTGGTAAGAAAAAGGAAGAGAAGAAAGAGGAAACTTCATGCTGCTGTTGCGGCGGAGAGCAGACTATAAGCAAAACAGCATCTACTTGCTGCGGTGAAAAGGTTGACGGTATCTGCTGTATCAAGGTTCTCGGTTCGGGCTGTAAAGCCTGCCATCAGCTCTACGACAACACTGTCAAGGCAGTTGAGGGAATGGGCATCGAGGTCGAGTACATCACCGATCTGCAAAAGATCATGGAGTACGGAGCAATGTCAATGCCTGCACTTGTAGTTAATGATAAACTCGTTTCTTCTGGTAAAACTCTGAAACCTGCTGAGATATTAAAGCTTATAGGCAAATGACAAAATAAAGGCAGCCAAGGGGAGCCCCCTTTGGCGGTTTCGCAGGATACCGAATATGTACCGTAAATTTACGGCTCGGTAGTCCACAAATTCCGCTAAGGGAAGCACTCTAATACGGCTGCCTTTAAATTATTCTATTTCAGTTTATTGTAATCCTTATCGGATACAGCTTCGCACCACTCCGTACTGCAATCCTCGCCCTGAATCTCAACCGCAAGATGTGCAAACCAACTGTCCTTAGCCGCACCATGCCAGTGCTTGACCTCGGCAGGGATATTCACAATATCGCCCGGATTTAATTCTCTCGCTTCCTTGCCATACTCTTGATACCAGCCACGACCGCCGACACAGATCAGCATCTGACCGCCACCGCTTTTTGCGTGGTGGATATGCCAATTATTGCGGCAGGCAGGCTCAAAGGTCACGTTGTAGATCGGTATTTGTTCCGTGGAAACAGGCGCAAGATAACTCTGACCTACAAAGTAATCGCCATAGGGATTCGGCTCGCCTATGGGGAACATGATCTCGTTCTGGAACTTGTTCTTATCGGAAACGGCAGGAGCGTTCTCAGCATAAACCTCTTTAGCGATATTGAATACCGCCCAGGCGTGCGGCCAGCCTGCATAAAAAGCGACATGAGTGATTACCGCCGCCATTTCTCTCTGCGATACGCCGTGATTCTTAGCGTTCTGGATATGATAACGGATAGAGTTGTCCGTTACGCCCTGAGACATAAGGGCTACTACTGTGATGATACTGCGTGTTTTCAGGTCAATATCAATGTTGTTCCAGTTCTCTCCGAAAAGAATATCATCATTGAAATGGGCAAAGTCGGGAGCAAACTCACCGAGCTGATCTTTGCCTGCTGTCTGCACTATCTTTTCAGTCATTGTGGCACCTACTTTCTTATGAATTGTTCGTCCTTGTCGGGTAAACCGCCCTCA
This sequence comes from uncultured Ruminococcus sp., assembly GCA_900315755.1. Taxonomy (GTDB): domain Bacteria; phylum Bacillota; class Clostridia; order Oscillospirales; family Ruminococcaceae; genus Ruminococcus. The sequence continues at coordinate 770 of ONAI01000028.1, read as the reverse complement.
TCGCTGACATATCTCTCCACCGTCATGTGAAGATCGTATTTGTCCCGAAGCTCGGCAATCTTTTGCATCATTGGCGATGCGTGGTGACGGTCGATAGCCGCCTGATCTGTCCATTCGTCTATCAGCAGAACAGTTTCCGGATCATCAAATGAAAGATAATATTCATACCGCAGATTGCCGTTCTCATTTCTGATCACATCAACTGTTCCGCTTGAAGTCATCTCCTCTGCAAAGGCTCTCGCAGAGCCGCTTTTGCCAGTGTATCTGAGATTCACGATAATACTCATTGTATGCTCCTTTTATCAGATACCAAGAGACTTGACCCATTCTTTCAGTTCGCTTACAGAAGCATTTGCGCTGAAACGCTTTCCGTCCTTGATAACTGTACTGTCTGATACGCTGGGGCGAAGTTCCTTTGCAGAATTGCCCATACCGCTTCCGCCGGATGTTGCAAATAGAATGATAGTCTTTCCCGAAAAATCATAGGCTTCAAGGAATGTGTTTATAATAGTAGGCGCAACATACCACCAGATTGGGAAACCAACAAAGATAGTATCATAGGCTGCGATATTTGCATTTGTATCAGCGATAGCAGGACGGAAAGACTTATCGTTCATCTCGACAGAGCTTCTGCTGTTCTTGTTCTGCCAGTTGAGGTCTGCGTTTGTGTAAGGTACGGCAGGCTTGATTTCGTAAATGTCTGCCTCTGCTGCTTCTGCGAGATTTTTTGCCAGTTTAGCGGTCACGCCGCTTGCCGAAAAATATGCTAC